>NZ_CEYEMI010000014.1:0-58760 GCF_982810325.1 Paraperlucidibaca sp. | reverse complement strand
CAGCTGTAGCCACCATATCGCCGTCATGGCACGCTCAAAACCAGCCTTAGTGCTGGTTTTTTGCTTTCTGGGATTACTGTTTATGCACGCTCGTTGGCTGGCACTACTACTTCCGCTTTTGCTGACATTGCCAGCATGTGGCGAAGCTAAGTCTACGTATAGCGCCGAGACGGCTGCTCAGCCCGCCGGTCGCGTCATCAAAGTAGCCGATGGCGATACGGTGACCATTCTCACTGCAGACACGCAAAAACAGCGCATACGCCTAGCTGAAATCGACACCCCTGAGCGCGGCCAGCCCTGGGGTAATAATGCCAAACGTGCTTTGTCTTCAATGGTTTATGGCCGCGATATTAGCTTGAAAGTACTCGACATTGATCGCTACGGCCGCGTAGTGGCCACGGTCTATGTCGATGGTTTAGATGTGAATGCCGAATTAGTGCGCCAAGGCCATGCTTGGGTGTATCGCCAATACTTGAAACGACCCGAACTAATACAGATCGAAGATGATGCCCGCGCCAATCATCGTGGCTTATGGGCATTGCCAGAGTCTGAGCGCATGCCGCCTTGGCAATGGCGCAAGCTCAAGCGAGAACAGCACAAGCAGTAAACACATAAAGTACGCAATAAAAAGCCCACGATGTGGGCTTTTTATTTCAACTAACTATGCCGAACAACTTACTCAACGTTATTGGCACACTCAGCAGCAGCTGCATCAAACTTGCAGCGAACCTTTTTCAATAAGTTCAACATCTTCTTATCGTAGAAGCCCTCTTTGGTCATTTGCACACGTGCCTCAGTCATCATCAACGTGTACTTGGCCTTGTCTTCAGCCGTGAGGTCTAGCCAGTATTTTTCAGCAATACCGTCCTCAGCCTGCTGAATGGTGCGCTGCGCGGTATCAAGCTGCGTCAAAATATATTTACGTGACTTGGCACCAAAGCCAGCAGGGAAACGATCGGGGCGGATGATCAAGTTGCCAGTCAGCTGTACTAATGGGAAACGATAAATCGCACCTTTTGTGCCCAAGCCTTTGTACATTTCGAATGGTTTAAACGCGATACCTGGCGCCACCACGATATCAACCTGACCATTGTTAAATTTGGTGGTGAAGTTGGTGATGTCGGAAGCAACTGGCTGTGCGCCAAGTTGTTGCACCATGCGCGCTTGTGATTTATCGAAATCTAAAACGGCAATTTTCTTACCAGCAGCTTTTTCAATCGAATTGATCGCACGGTCACGCACAAAAACATAGGCTGCGCCCAATGGGAAGATACCCACTACTTCATATTGGCCAACCACCATGGATTTTTCGCTAGCCGGAGAGGCTAGGACTTGCAGCACAGTGCGCAAGTGGTCGTATGAAGGCACGGCACCTATGGAGTCAATACTGCCGACATAGGCGTTGTATTGGCGACCACGCAGGCCTGTAATGCCAACGCCGTCGCACTGACCAGCCTTGAAGTCTTCCGCGGCTACGCGCTCGTCGGTATATGCCTTCAGCTCAATTTTGGCACCCCATTGTTTCGCCGCTAAGGCGTAATCCTTAGCTAGTGCGTAAGCAGCGCCTTGCGCGCCAATAGGGTCATACATACATAAGGTCTGGGCTTGGGCCTGCGCAGCAGTACTAAGTGAAAGCGCAGCCACCGAGGCCAGCATTATTTTCTTCATAATAATCTTCCTGATTTTATTGTTATCAGCTCATCTCACGAGTCGCATGGACCTAGCCTATTCCATAGACGAGCAAAACCCCATAGCCTTAGGCCTACCGATTGTCTGAATATAGGCGGATGTATGTATCAACTGTTTGGCATTGACGTGTCGCCCTACTCAGTAAAAGTGCGGGCACTACTTCGTTATAAAAACCTGCCGTATGAGTGGTTGGTGCGCAATAAAGACAATGAACCGGCCTTTCGCGAAAAAGCTAAGCTGCCGATCATTCCATTGCTAGTCACGCCAGCTGGCGACAGCCTGCAAGACTCCACGCCAATCATGAATTTTCTTGAGCAAGCGCATCCTAGCCCTAGCGCCCAACTTTCCGACCCAGCGCTGAATTTTCTTGCCTACGCGCTCGAAGAAGCCGCAGATGAATGGCTTATTAAGGCCATGTTTCATTACCGGTGGAATTATGAAGCCGATCGCATAGATGCATCACGTCGCATCGCGATTGCCAGCCTTGGGCCAGACCAAGACCCAACTGCCTATGCTGAAAAAATAGCGGCTTTTTTGATGACGCGGCGCGAACCTTTGGGCTGCACTAGCGATAATGCTGAGGCCATTGAGGCTCAGTTAGATGAGACGGCGCTCCGACTTGACCAACATCTAGGCGAGCATCGCTTTATTTTTGGCGACGCGATCTCCTTTGCCGACTTCGGCCTTGCCTGCATTTTTTATGAGCTGCTCACTGATCCAACACCGCGTGCGCGCTTAGCTAAATTGAAAAATATTCATCGCTGGGTTGATTCGGTAATGGCTGGCGCAGATAACCATGTTGGCGATAACACGCCATGGTCGAAACTAGCCTCAACTCTGACGCCGCTTTTAGACCACTTGCTGCTGCACACTTACTTGCCATGGGCTCGCGCTAATGCTGCTAACGGCGAGACCTTTACAACTCATATTCAAGGCCATGAGTTTACCCAGCCGGCACAGAAATATCCCGCCAAATCGTGGCAGGTACTTTTGCAACGCTGGCAGGCACTGAGCAATGAAGAACGCGCAAGCGCCAACAGTCATCTCAACGGTCTAGATGAGGCAATGGCTTAATTTTAGACAAAAAAAGGGGCGACTTACGTCGCCCCAAAAAGGGTATTACCATTCAGAACACGCGGGCTTACGCAGCGCGCTTTTCACCTTTAGCAACTAACTCGTTGAACAGCTTTTGCACGTCGGCCAGCAGTTTGTCGAGTTCAGCTTTGGCATCAACAGAAGCCAACTTACCTTTCAATTCCAGTGCTTTAGCTTTCAGCTCTTCAGTTTTTGCTTTCACATCAACCGATTGCAGTTTGTCAGCTTCAGCTTTAACGTCGATAGCAACTAGCTTTTCTTTCACTTCTAGTGCTTTTGCTTTCAGCTCTTCAGCTTTAGCATTGAAGTCGATAGCTTGTAGCTTTTCGCCTTCGCTTTTCAGCACTTCGATTAAGCCCAAGCCGGCCATTGCGACTTGACGACCAGCATCTTTAACACGCACTAAAACGTCTTGCTGTTCGGTAACGATATTTTTGAGTTCGCCCATGATAAATCTCCTATTTCACACGATGGTTGGTAGTGGAGATCTATGCCTTGCTTGCGCCGGCCGATCTCCTTGGTAGCCATCATAGGGAAGTGCCTAGAAAATGAACGCAAATATTGTCGGACAATCTTACCACTATAGCGAATAATTTGTGACTCATTGTTCACAAAAAAGCCCGTCACTGGCCAAACACCATGTGACGGGCTTTTGTTGACCAAGCGCTTAACGCTCAGCCATGCAAGCGAAGCTTATTTAGCAGCAGCTAGCGACTTCATGATCTCAGCACGGGCGGCATCAGCATTTTCCCAGCCCATGATTTTCACCCACTTACCAGCTTCTAAATCTTTGTAATGGGTAAAGAAATGCTCGATCTGGCGCAGTAAAAGCTCAGGCAGATCACTGTGCTCTTTCACTTCTTTATAAAGTGGTGACAACTTGTCGTGCGGCACAGCGATCAATTTCGCATCGATGCCCGACTCATCTTCCATCATCAGCATGCCTACTGGGCGAGCACGAATAACAGCGCCTGGCACGACGGGATGTGGAGTCACGACCAATACATCTAGCGGATCGCCATCTTCCGATAGCGTGTTAGGAATATAGCCGTAGTTCGCTGGGTAAAACATTGCGGTGCCGATAAAGCGGTCGACAAATAGCGCATCTGCGTCTTTATCGATCTCATATTTGATGGGCGCGTAATTGGCAGGGATCTCAATGACGACGTAGATATCATTGGGCAAGTCTTTACCAGCGGGGATTTGGGCGTAGCTCATAGCAGGCGGTCTCGAATGGGCGAAAAACGTGCGTATTATAGCCCGCTTACAGCACTTTCGTGCAGCCTTCGCCGACCGCTCAGACGATTTGCGCAGTGACAGTGGTCTAATATGGTAAAAAGATAATAGTTTTTTGAACTTAGGGTCGCCATGCACGCAGCGTCATCAATTATCTGGCTTCTCGCCGCCGCACTTATCATCGTGCCACTTTCACGCCGACTAGGCCTGCCCTCGGTTATCGGCTATATGATCGCTGGCATGCTCATCGGCCCGCATATTATCGGCATCATTCATGACACCAACGGCGTCATAGAAATTGCTGATTTCGGCATCGCCATGCTGCTGTTTTTGATCGGCATTGAGCTTGAGCCCAGTCGACTCTGGGTTTTACGGCGCTCGGTATTTGGCCTTGGCAGCGCACAAGTGCTGCTCACCGGCAGCGCTATCGCGCTGGTTTGCTGGCTGATGGGCCTAAGCCCGATAGTTAGCGCAGTCATTGGTGCCGGCCTGGCCATGTCTTCAACGGCGTTTGCCCTGCAGTTACTCGCTGAAAAAAACCAACTCAGCGCCCAACACGGCCGCCAAGCCTTTGCTATTTTGCTGTTTCAAGACATGGCAGTAATCCCTCTGCTCGCTATCATTCCCATGCTTTCTGGTGATGCTGCCGAGATGATTAACAGCCCTCAGCTAGTGCCTGTTGTCGCGGTATTTTCTGCGCTGTTTTTCGCCAGCCGATTTCTGGTCCGGCCCATCTTTCGCTTCATTGCAAATAGCGAAACGCCCGAGCTATTCACCGGCATGGGCCTATTCATCATCGTAGGCATGACGTGGCTGATGACCGAAATCCACTTATCGGCATCGTTAGGTGCATTTGTTGCCGGCGTTTTACTCGCCGATAGCGAATACCGTCATGAATTAGAGGCTCAAATCCAGCCATTCAAAGGCCTGCTGCTTGGGCTCTTCTTCATGACGGTTGGCATGACAGCCAACCTGCCATTGCTGGGCCGAGAGGCGGCCGTCATTGTGCTCGGTGCCGCAGCATTAGTTCTGCTCAAGGGTGCCATTCTTTGGCTCTTGGCTAGACTCAATGGCAGCGACAACAAAGCCGCAGTTCGTCTTGCCGTCACACTGCCGCAGGGCGGCGAGTTTGCCTTTATTGTTTTCACTACTGCCGTAACAGCCGGTCTGCTCGACCGACACCTGGGTGAAATGCTAGTGCTTGCGGTCACGCTCTCCATGGCCATGACGCCAATCGGCTTCTTGCTTTTGGAGCACGTACTTGAGCCCCGATGGGGAGTGCAACAAGAGCGTAGCTACGATGAAGTGCCCAATGACAATAAACATGAAGTCCTAATTGCTGGCTTTGGCCGCGTTGGACAAATTGTTGCGCGTGTACTGCGCCTGCATCACATCCCATTTGTTGCTTTAGAAAGTAACGCTCGGCAAGTCGACTTCGTGCGTCTATTTGGCAATAAAGTCTATTACGGCCGCCCAGATTCACACGCACTACTACTTGCCGCGGGAGCAGCCAAAGCCAAAGTTATTGTGCTCGCCATTGATGACGTAGATGAGTCTGTGCATACCGCCAAGCTGATACGCCGCCACTTCCCCAATACGCCCATTTATGCTCGCGCACGCGACCGCATGCACTCTTACCGCCTGATGGATATTGGCGTTAACTTGATACATCGAGAGACTTTTGCCAGCAGCTTGGAGCTTGCTAGTGATGTCTTGCAAGAGATTGGCTTTAGTGAGGGCGATGCCAAGGCTGGCGTGAAGCGCTTTCGTGAGTACGATGAGGATTTGCTGCTACGCCAGCAAGCCATCTACCAAAATGAAGCCGAGCTGGTCGCCAGTGCGAAACAGTCGATACGGGAGCTAGAAGAGCTTTTTGCTAGCGATGCGCGCGCCGCCAAACGGCGCAACACATCGGAGCAAAATGACGAAGCTACTTAACGTAGTAAGTCTGCAGAGGTGGGAAGCCGTTGAACTCAACCGAACTGTATGAGTTGGTGTAAGCGCCCGTGGTCAGCCAATACAGGCGATCACGCGGAGCCAAGCTCATGGGCAGATGATAGCCAACATTTTCGTACATGATGTCGGTGGAGTCGCAAGTTGGACCCGCCAGCACTACGCTACCTTCTTTGTTGTCGCTCTCATCCATTTTTTCAGTGTAGATGGGGTATTTGATCGACTCGCCCATGGTTTCCATCAGACCTTGGAAAAGACCGACATCGGTATACACCCAGCGCTTTAAGTCGGTACGCGACTTACGCGAGATCAGCACCACTTCCGAAACCAGCACACCAGACTCACCGACCAGTGAACGGCCTGGTTCAAGGATGATTTCTGGAGCTTCATCGCCGTAGTCATCATGCAAATAGCGCAGGATTTCTTGCGCATAGATATTGATCGGGTTGACCTCGGAAATATAGTTAGCAGGGAAGCCGCCGCCCATATTGATCATTTTCAACTCGAGGCCTTCTTCGAACTTCATCCAGTCGAACATATACTTCACTTTCGACAACGCGGCATCCCAGACTGCGATGTCTTTTTGCTGCGAGCCGACATGGAAGGAAATGCCGTAAGGGATCAAGCCTTGGTTTTTCGCTTGCACTAACAAGTCGATCGCCATATCAGGGTGGCAACCAAACTTACGCGACAATGGCCATTCGGCGGTCTCACCACCTTCTACCAAGATGCGCACAAAAATTTTCGAGCCCGGAGCGTACTCAGCAATGTTCTGCAAATCGGCTTTCGAGTCGGTAGCAAATAAGCGAATGCCTTGCTCATAGGCCCACTTTACGTGTGCGGCTTTTTTGATGGTGTTGCCGTAGCTAACGCGGTCAGGCGATACGCCCGAGTCCAACACTTTGCTGAGCTCAAACATCGAGGCACAGTCAAAGTTAGAACCTAGGTCGCGCAGCAGATCGATCACTGGCTGGCCCGGGTTAGCTTTCAGTGCGTAATGCACTTTGGCTTTCGGGAAGCAGTTGGTCAGCTCTTCATACTTCTGTTTGATGATGTCGAGGTCGACGACCAGAAACGGAGTCTCTTTATCGTCGGCTACTTTTTTAATTTTTGCCCATTCAGCATCGGTGCAATAGTCAGATAAACGCATAACAAACCTTCCTTCAGTTTGAGAGTAGAAAAAAGCCCTTAGACGCCGGCTTTGGCTAGATTAAAAGGCTGCTCCAAGCGTCAGGTTGCTGCGTGGCACGTGGCTGGTTCGCCCTGGCACTGACGCCGCGAAGGTTAAAGGCAAAAGATGACACAATCAAGAATGCAGAGCCTTACAAATTTGCTTTAGCAGACTCCGTCAACATTAACGTTGAGCGCTCGGCAATAGTTTTACATAGGCGCGTTATTGAACAAACTAGACTGTTAATAGACAGGTGGGCGATAAGCCGCCGCGCAATAGTGGCACACCTCTCTCACAACCAAAGTCGCGAGGGACGTAGTGGTGAGCCGGGCGATCTTCCGGAAGTAATGACCAGCGGCGATAAACCTCAGCGACGAGCTCGCTACAAAACCCGCCTCGGCGGAACGACAGCGCCTCTTCTCCGCGCACCCAAGCACTGATGTGTTGGCGAATGAAGTTGCGATAGGGCTTAGCTCTCCACTCATCAATAAGTGACTCTAAATGCGCTCGAGCCTGCGCATCCGTTTGCACATGCTGAAGGCGGCGCACCGCCACTAAGCCTTGATAGCTTGCGATACGATCATCTAATGCAACTAATTGAACGCCATCGAAAGGCTTTCCTTCGGTAATGTCATGCACCTTGCTTGCCAACGTTGCCTCCCACAGCAAAGGCGTTTGCGGCATTTCCGGCAAACGCACAACGAGACCGACGTGTGACCATCTACTACCAGTCAAACCACGCACTAGACGTGCCGCAAAGCTTCGCCCAGAAAACAATATTAAATCACCTGTTTTAAGCTGATCACGCATCTGCACATAGGGCTTGTTGGGGAGCATGACAGGGTCTTGAGTGGCGGCCTGCCATGAGAAATTTACTGCATTAGGCTTCTCTTTGGTTTTTTTCATGCGAACAGTCTGCTGCTCTAGCATGACAGTGACTAGATAGTCCAACGACAACAAGATTAAGTTTTTATGACTATTTAGTAACAGGCCTTTGCGCCTTCTCTGCGAGGCCCTAGAATCCGCACAACTAATCGTTCTGCGCCGGAGCAGCCCATGAGTCAGTTTGACAACGTCACTGTAATGAAAAAAGCCAATGTCTATTTTGATGGCCGCTGTGTCAGTCATGCCATTATTTTGGCCGATGGCACGCGTAAAACCTTAGGTGTGATTTTGCCCTCAACGCTTACCTTCACCACACAAGCAGCTGAGATCATGGAAATCACCGCCGGCCATTGCCGAGTTCTACTCGCTGGCTCAGATACTTGGACTGATTATCGCGGCGGCAGCTCGTTTGATGTGCCCGCGAACTCCAGTTTTGAAATCGAAACTCTCGAAACCCTAGACTATATCTGCCACTTTGCCTGAGAACCGCTATGTTTGAATGGATTGCTGACCCGCAAGCTTGGATCACCCTTGCCACACTCAGTCTCTTAGAGATTGTGCTGGGCATCGACAATATTATTTTCCTGACCATTTTGGTCAATAAAGTCGCGCCTGAAAAACGCCAAGCAGCTCGTGTTTTTGGCTTAGGCTTGGCTATGGTCTCGCGTATTGCGCTGCTACTGTCAATCACGTGGGTTATGCGTCTTACCGAGCCATTGGTGACACTCGCTGGCATTGCGATCACTGGGCGCGACTTGATCTTAATTGGCGGTGGCTTATTCCTACTCTGGAAATCGGCAACTGAGATTTTCGATACCGTTGAAGGTGAGTCAGCGCATGTTCAAGTGACGAACGCAGCCTCGGCAGCTGGCGCCAGCTTCTTCGCCATCATTGTGCAAATTGCCATTATTGATATCGTGTTCTCGCTCGACTCTGTCATCACGGCTGTCGGCTTGGCAGACGATGTCAGCATCATGGTGATCGCCATTGTCTTGTCGGTAATTGTGATGATGTTTGCCGCTAAACCTATTGGCGAGTTTGTTGACCATCACCCATCCATCAAGGTGTTGGCATTAGCATTCTTGGTTTTGGTTGGCACCATGCTCATCGCCGAAGGCTTTGGCCAGCACATGCCTAAAGGCTATATCTACGGCGCAATGGCATTCTCGGTAATGGTTGAGATGCTCAACATCCGCATGCGTAAGCGTCGCACGCCTAAAAGTGAGGCTTAAGCGCTAAGCTCGCAAGGCACTAACGCTGGCCATCCCCGCCAGCGTTAGTGCAATCGAGCCCAGAACATGCAAGCTAATGTGCGACAGTGCCGGCAACCAGAGCTGACGCTGCAATAAGCTCACCGCCTCCAGCGAAAACGTAGAAAATGTCGTTAGGCCGCCTAACAGGCCGGTCATCAAGAGCAAGCGTGTGGTGTCTGAAACGCCAGGGTGCGCGCTAAATAACGCCGCTAAAATGCCAATGGCATAAGCACCAATCCAGTTTGCTAGTAATGTGCCAGCGGGCAGGGTTGGCCATAGTGCGTTAAAGCCCATGCCTAACATCCAACGCAATAAAGCACCGATGGCCGCCCCTACCGCTACGGCAAGTGCCGCCAATAGCGTCATGCGCTGGCTCCATGCTTGCCAGGGCCGTGCTCACCGCCAGCTCGCGCCTGAAGCGCCGCTAGCAAGCGCTGATGAATGCCGCCAAAGCCACCATTGCTCATCACCACAATGGCGTCCCCCACTTTTGCCTCACGGCTCACTCTCGCAATAATCGCATCCAGATCTGTCGCCAAACTGGCTCGCCCATTGCTGGCAGCTACTACGTCGGCCAAATCCCAATCCATGCCCGGTGGCTGATACCAAATGACCTGATCGGCAGGCGCTGACGACTGCGCTAAATGCACCTTGTGAGCGCCCAAACGCATGGTGTTAGAACGCGGCTCAATGATCGCCCAAATACGTGCCGCCCCTTGGCGTTCACGCAGACCATCGAGCGTGCTGCGGATGGCCGTGGGGTGATGCGCAAAGTCATCATAAAGCGCAATGCCGTCGGGCGTGCCGAGCAGCTCCATGCGACGCTTCACGCCAGGGAACTGCGATAGCGCCTCAGCAGCCTTAGCCACACTGACGCCGACATGTTCAGCGCTAGCAATCGCCGCCATGCCATTGCGCACATTGTGCAGGCCAGTCAGAGGCCAACGCACTTCGGCGGCGCGTTGGCCGTTGTGCCAGATGGCGAATGCCGAACCATCGGCTTCGAGTAATTCGGCCTGCCAAATTGGCGCTCCTTTTTCACTCGAATGACCAATGGCCATGGTTTGCGTCGGCGTCCAACAGCCCATAGCAATGACTTCATGCAGCGCCGGCTCATCCTGTGGAAATAAAATGCGGCCGCCGCCAGGAATAGTCCGAACTAAATGGTGAAACTGCTTTTGAATGGCTGCGAGGTCATCAAAAATATCGGCGTGATCGAATTCAAGATTATTCAGCACCGCCGTGCGTGGCGCGTAATGAACAAACTTCGAGCGCTTATCGAAAAAGGCTGAATCGTATTCGTCAGCCTCCACCACAAAATAACGCCCGCCACCCAGCTGCGCGCTGGCCTCAAAGCCCTGCGGCACACCGCCAATCAAAAAGCCTGGAGCTAGACCAGCTTGCTCCAACACCCACGCCACCATGGTCGTCGTAGTGGTTTTGCCATGCGTGCCCGCGATGCCGATTACATGCCGGCCTTGCAGTACGTGCTGTGCCAACCATGCTGGCCCCGAGGTATAGGGAATACCTTGCTCTAGCACATACTCCACAGCCTCGATGCCGCGCTTCAAGGCGTTACCAATAATCACTAGATCAGGCGCGGGCTGCAGATGCTCAGCTTTATAGCCTTCCATCAGCGTGATGCCCTGAGCCTGCAGCTGTGTGCTCATTGGCGGATACACGGCAGTATCACTGCCGCTGACTTCATGGCCCAGCGCTTTCGCCAACACCGCCAGCGAGCCCATAAACGTGCCGCAAATGCCTAAAATATGAATGTGCATGGATTACGGCTCCGGCGTCATAGCAGGGGTTGCGGGCTCAGCGACAGGCGCTTCGGGCATTGGCAGCATGTCGGGAAATAGCGCAACGGCGACGACCATAACCAGCAAAATCGGCACCATGGCCTGCAAGATGCCGCGTAGGCGTGAGACTGCCAATGTTTGCGCATAAACATGGCCACGCACATTCAAGCTCCACAAAGTCATCGCGATCTGCAAAATCGCCGCAACGCCAAGCAGCACATCGCCGCCTTGCAGGACGATCAACGCGATTGGCACCGCCAGCGCAGATATCCATGTATCTATCAGTACCAATGCTGAGTAGCTCTGCACCCAGCGATTTTGCCAACCGCGGCGCTGCAAGCAAAAAGCCAGCCATAGCGCTTCAGCCGCGAGTGCCATCGCAGAAAGTTGCAATACCGGCTTATCCATCTCGCTGCCGGCCAAGGCCTGTATGCCAAAGCTAAGTGCTAGGTTTAGCAACACTAGCGGAAGAATTAATCGTGGCGCATACGGCAGCGCTTCTGGCCCGACACGGAAGGTCAGCAAAGGCCAGCCCATCGACAAAACAGCTTTCATGAGTCACCTTAAAAATGGTTAGCGCTTAGATTCTCGCAAAGTGGCGTGAGCACGTCATCTATTGTTCCATGTCTATTCGCACGAAGCCCTGTAAAGTTGACTATCAGTACGATTATTGGAGAGCTTTACCGTGACTAGATCCGATGCCCCAGAGCCTACCGTAGCGCAAAACGCCTCGCTTGAGCGATCGATGCCTGCGCGTGAGCCTATGCCGACTAGCTTCAAGCCATTCTGGCGATTTTTAGGCTTATTGTTTTTACTAACACTGTGCATCGGCGGCGCTTCCGCGATCATCGGGCTTGCCCTGTCTGACTGATTCCTCGACAATTCGCGATCTCCGATATTTAGGATGGCCATTATGACCGCCACCACGCACGCGCCACTCGTTGGCATCATTATGGGCTCACAATCTGATTGGTCGACGATGGAGCACGCCGCGAATACGCTGCGCGATCTAGGCGTCTCCTTTGAGGCCGAAGTTGTCTCTGCACATCGCACGCCCGACAAGCTTTTCAGCTATGCCGAAGCTGCCGCTGGCCGCGGCATTCAAGTCATCATTGCCGGTGCCGGTGGCGCAGCGCATTTGCCCGGCATGTGTGCCGCCAAAACGGTACTGCCAGTGCTCGGTGTGCCAGTGCAATCGCAAGCGCTTAATGGCCTAGACTCGTTGCTTTCAATCGTGCAAATGCCTGGCGGCGTGCCCGTCGGCACCATGGCCATCGGCAAAGCCGGCGCTATTAACGCCGCGCTGTTAGCGACACAAATTTTAGCGCTACATGACGCAAAACTGCTGACGGCCATCGAAGCCTTCCGCGAGCGCCAAACCGACACTGTTCTGGCCAACCCCATCCCCGGAGTAAAAGCATGAGCTTGCGCATCGGCGTGCTCGGTGGTGGCCAACTTGGCCGCATGATGGCCCTCGCCGGCTACCCACTGAACTTGTCATTTAGCTTCTATGATCGTGCTGAGAACTGCCCATCGGCAGTGCTTGGACAGCGCTTTGGAGACAACGACTATAGCGCCGAGAGCCTGCAAGCCTTTATCGACTCCGCCGATGTTTTCACTTATGAGTTTGAAAATATCCCGACGGCATGGGTCGAAGCTATTGCTGCGCAGAAGCCAGTTTTCCCTGGCGTAAAGTCCTTGGCTGTGTCGCAAAATCGGCTCAATGAAAAACAGCTTTTTAATGAGCTAAAAATTCCCTCCGCGCGTTATCACGAGATTCGAGCTGAAGCCGATCTTAGTGCTGCGGTTGCCGAATTAGGCTTGCCATTGGTCGTGAAAACTGTGACTGACGGCTACGATGGCAAAGGTCAATTCCTCTTGCGCGAAGCCGAGCAAATTAGCTTGTGCTGGCAGCAACTCGGTGGCTCAGTGCCGCTAATTGCCGAAGAATTTGTACAGTTTCGCCGTGAGCTTTCCATCATTGCCGTGCGTGCTCAGGATGGCCAAACGCAATTTTATCCGCTCGCTGAAAACCACCATCATCGCGGCATTTTGAGTCACTCAATAGTGCCCGCGCCGCACTTAGATGAAAACACACAGCTCACCGCCGAGCGCTATATTTCCTCGATTTTGCAATCGCTTAATCACGTTGGCGTGCTCACGCTAGAATTGTTTGAAACGCGCCATGGCTTAGTCGCGAATGAAACTGCGCCGCGCGTGCACAACTCTGGGCATTGGAGCATCGAAGGCGCGCATTGCTCACAGTTTGAAAACCATGTTCGCGCTGTCGCAGGCTTGCCGCTTGGTTGCACGCGCGCCGAAAAGCCCTGCGCCATGCTCAATATTATTGGAGAGCATCCAGACAGTGCTGGCATCCTTAGCGTGACCGACGCGCACCTGCATCTTTATGGCAAAACTGAGCGCGCCGACCGCAAACTCGGCCATATCACCGTGCTCGCCGACTCCTATCCCGAGCTTTCGGGCCGCATGCTGAAACTTGCCGATATGCTGCCAAACCCCATGTCCCTGCACTTATCCCGCTAACACGTGGCGAGCGCCCACTTGCCCACTCGCGGCAACTAACGCAATAGCCTAAGCTCAGCCCTCAGCCTGAGCTTAGGAGGCCATTATGGCCAAAACTCCATCCGCTAAAAAAGGCTCACGCTTACTCAGCCTCGCTGGCATGACCGCGCGCATCGGTGGCGATGTTGCTCGTGATCGCTGGCAACGCCTATGGCAAAAAGACATCGACCGCAGCGCTGCAGACGCCGAGCTTTATACGCGCATAGGCAAAGAAATCGCTGGCACACTCGGCTCGATGAAAGGTGCGGTGATGAAGGTCGGGCAAATCATTTCGCAATACCGCGATGTCTTGCCGCCAGAACTGATTGAGGCCTTAAGCAGCCTGCAAAACCAAGCCCCGCCTCGGCCTTTCAATGAAATCGAGGCCCGGCTGATTGAGGCTTTTGGTAGCGACTGGCGCCAACACTTCAGTCATTTCGATGAAACTGCTTTAGCTAGCGCATCGATTGCTCAAGTGCATCGCGCACGCACGCTAGATGGCCGTGAGGTCGTGGTGAAGGTGCAGTATCCCGATGTTGATGCCAGCATCAAGGCCGATCTTGGTCAGCTGCGCATGGCCTTTAAAATCGCCCGAGTGCTACCGGTCAAAGGCGATCTACTCGATGCTATATTTGAAGAAATTCGCCAAAGCCTAAACGACGAGCTCGATTATTTTCTCGAAGCTTCTACGCTGCAGCGCTTCCGCGAGTTTCACAGTGATGATGCTCAAGTTATCGTTCCCGAAGTGCTAGTGGAACTCAGCACACGCCGAGTACTAACGCTGATCTACGAGCCTGGCGACCATTTCGCTCAACTCGACGAGCGCTATGATCAAGCGATACGAAACATCTTGGGCGAGCGCCTATTTCGCACCATCGCCCGCCAGCTTTTTGTGCTGAAAACTGTGCATTGCGACCCGCATCCTGGCAACTTTGCCGCTCGCCCCGATGGCAGTGTGGTGATTTACGATTTCGGCTCAGTGAAAACCATGAGTCACGCTGGTGTGCAGCGCTATGCTGCCATCACTCAAGCCGCTTTTGCTGGCGATGCGCAGCTACTCGAACAAGGCCTGATTGCTATGGGCGCGCGCAATACCGAGCATACACCGCACTTGGGCAGTGATTTTTACGCGCCATGGATACGCTTAGCTCAAGCCAGTATCGACAATAAACTGGTGAAATATGCAGAGTTTCCGCTCGCAGAAATTGCCATGAAGCTAAGCCGCGAAGCGCTGCCACAATGGCGAGCATTTCAGCCGGTGCCTGAGCAAGTCATGATCAATCGTGCTATCGGTGGGCATTACTGGAATTTGCGCGAGATTCGCGCTGAGCTTGCCATGCGGCCATTTGCGGAGAAATTAGTGGCCGAAGCATTGGCTGGTGAGGCGCCGGTCTTGAAACAATAACAGCGTCACAAAGCTAGGCAGCTTTGCATCAGTGCCTAGCTTTGTTAGGGAGCTAAACCTCACTCATCGATGTAATAAACATTACCGCTTTTAGTGCGAATCTCACGCTTGCCGCTTGTGCTCTCAGCTGGCTCTGCGGCGGGAGCTGACGCCGAAGATGCCGGGGCAACGTAAGGCTTAGCAGACGGCGCTGGCACAAACTCAGCTCGTGGCGCAGGCGCCGCAGGAGCATTTGTTGGAGCCGGCGAGGTATCACCTAATGGCCTGTAGACATTGCCACTTTTCGTGCGAATTTCACGTGGCGGCTCAAAGCTATTGCTCGATGACGCAGGTGATGCAGCAGCTGGTGCACGTTCAAAACGCGGCTCTGTGGGTTCTGAAAGCACAGGGTCGCGATCTGATACAAATGGACGTGCTTGCGTTGCTGGTGGCACCATCGGCGGCTGATATGCCCGAGTCTGCGAGGCTGCAGGAGCAGACTTTACGGGAGCCGGTACGCGCTGAATCACCGTTGCATTGTTGGGCATCGGCGTCGACTCAATTGGCTCGGCAAGATCAGCGCTATATACCGAAGGCTCTTCCAGCGCAGCACGAGGCGACGCGGGAATGGTGCGAATTGCTGGCTCTTTCACCACTGGCGCAATAACTGGCGCTGGCTTCGCTGCTGGTGCAGGAATTGGCACTAATGTTGGCGCATCCGCATCCTTTTTATCGCCATCGCGCTGAGTGCCACCTTGATAAATATCTTGGATATTTGGTGGTAGCTTGGTTAAGCGACCATCGGCATCTAAGCCTAAGTCAACGCGACGCACGGCACCGTATTGACGCTGCGAAATAGTTGCGGCCTGTATGCTGCTGCGAACGATCGTCGGCTGCAGGAACACTAATAGATTACGCTTGGTGCGAGTGTCGCTGGTTGAGCGGAACAGAAAGCCAATGCCTGGGATATCGCCCAAATATGGCACTTTGCTAACCGACTTGGTCACGTCATCCTGCACCAAGCCACCGAGCACAATGGTTTGGCCATCGTCAGCTAGAATCGACGTCTCGATTGAGCGCTTATTGGTAATAATATCTGAGGAATTAATACCATCTACCGAAGGCACGACCGATGACACCTCCTGCTGGACATCTAAACGTATGGTGCCGCCATCGGTAATGGTCGGCGTCACTTTCAGTGTGATACCAACGTCTTGGCGCTCAATCGTAGTGAATGGGTTGCTAACGCCCGAGCCGCTGGTGCCGGTCGAGCCAGTAATAAACGGAACGTTTTGACCAACCACGATTTTCGCTTCTTGGTTATCCAGCGTCATGATACTTGGTGTCGACAGCAAGTTAGCATCCGTTACCGAGCTCAATGCTTGGATGAGCGCACCATAAAATGAGCGATCGCCATTGGAATTGGTTTTCGACGTACCCAAACCAAACGCGGCGCCATTACCTAGGCCGGCCTGAGTGAAGTCATTTGTTGCAAAGGCGGTTGCCAAGCTTGTTACGCTAGCACCCGCATTATTAAAGTTGACCAAACCAACGCCAGCCTGCGGGTTGCCTGCAGCCCACTGCACGCCAAGCTGCTCAGCGTTACTACCAGAGACTTCAACAATAGCAGCCTGAATTAGCACCTGCGCACGACGCTTATCTAGGTCATCAAGCACTGACTCAATTTGGCGCAACTGTGTCGGCTTGGCTCGAACGATCAGTGCATTTTGCGTCTCATCGGCAATCAGACTAGCGCCTTCTACGGTGATGGTCGTCGTTGATGCACCGCCGCGAGGTGAACTGCTGCTGTCACTGCCGCTGCTGCCAGAGGCTGTTGACACGGTCGAGGAAGATGAAGATTTTTTGCTATCGGTAGTCAGTACGCCTTTCAACACCTCAGCCACTTGGCGCGCGCTAGCGAACTTCAAGCGATAGACCTTCACTTGGTCATCATTCATGTCTGGTGCGGAGTCTAGACTCTGAATAACCGCACGCACGCGGTCACGCAGGGCGCGATCACCACGAACCAGCAAGCGATTGGTGCGCTCGTCTACCACTAAGCGTACTTTGCCAGACTGGCCGCCATTTTTCATAACAGCCGGCGCGCCAGACTCCATGGTTTCAAGAATATTGAGCAGATCAGATGCCTTACCATTTTTGACGGGGATGATCTCAATTGCATCGTCTTTTTCGCCATCATCTAAGTCACGAATAATCGCAACCATGGCTTCGACGTTGCTAGCACGATCGGAAATCACCAAGGCGTTATTGCCCGGCACTGAGGCCATGTGGGCAAACTGCGGCATCATGGGACGAAGGGCCGCCAGCAATTCGGTGGCATTAGCCTGCTGCAAGATCACCACTCGAGTGACTAGCTCTTCGCCATCGCGATAGCTACCGCTATCAACACGAATGCCTGATTGACGAGCATTGGTATCTGGCAAAATCTTCACCACCGGCCCGCTAGGCACGGCAGCAAAACCATTGATGCTCAAAACACTTTGAAATAACTCGTAGAGCTCGCTGGCCGACATTTCGCGAGTGGAGATCACCGTGACATTGCCTTTAAGGCGCGGATCAACCACAAAGTTTTTGCCGGTAATCTCAGCCATCTCGCTAACGAGTGCAGAAATATCGGCATCCTTCAGGTTGATCTTCCAAGTTTTTTCGGCAAAGGCCGCATGGCTGGTGACCAACATCATGCACAAGGCGAGTGTTTTAAAGACGGGTTTTTTCATAGGGCTTAGAGCCTTTGTTCTAACGTGAGTGTCTGAGTGCCGCGCTGTACTTCGACACGCGCGTTACCGGATTCTTGTAATTGGCCAAGGACTTTCTGGTCGGCCTCAACATCTTTGCCAACAGTTTGGCCATTGATGCTGACAACACGATCGCCAGGCTTTAAGCCAAAGCGAGTCAGCATTTCTTTTGGCGCCGTGATGCTAACAATATAGCCCTGAGATGTGCGGCGCATACCCATCTGACGCAAAGCCGTCATTGGTGAGTTAGCTAAGCGCTCGGCCAAATTGCTCAACACGTTGCGCGCTTGCGCGGCTCGTGCCACGGCTGCATTCGGCACTACTGCTGCCGTGGTAGCGCCAGTTTGGCTAGGCAGATCGAAGCGCAAAATCTCTTCGCGACCAGCGCGGAGCAAAACCACGGTGCTATCTTCGATACGATCAATTTTAGCGCCACCAGGCACTTCGTCACCGGGGCGATATATTTCAGGGCTACCCTTACCGCGCTCGGATATAAATGCGCGCGACAACTCTGCATTCTGGCTCTCTAAGAGGCCATCAAGGCGAAGCTGTAAAGTGGTGTCAGCCACCGCTGATTGTGCCGCTTCTTGCTCACCGAACATTGTGCCAATGCGCCGAGCATCGACCGTTGGCGGCACGCGCAAAGACAGCGACAAATCTGGCGCCACCAAAGGCGCTGATACGCCGGAAAAAATCAGCCATACATACTTCGCCAACAACCACGCTAGCCATACCGCAGCAATGACGATAATCACAGTGGCTGGATGCTGTGTACGGCGCTGCTCCCAGAGCTGCGTAAAGCGATCACGCATGTTCTAGGCCCTCATTTATGGCTAGCTCAATAGTGTCGGCATCATGCCACAGTGAATAGGCCGCCGTCATAATGGCTCAGCCACAGTCAAAACAATCAGGTCGGGACTATTGGTGCTGCTATAAGTCGGCTTTAAGCGCAGCAAACGATCACGAATCTGCCATTGAATGCGATTGTCATGAGTCAGTGTCAGCGTCGCCAAGGCCATATTGCCCTCGCGTTGGCGTAAATCGCCGACCAAGTTACCGTCTTTGATAGTCCAATTAAGCGCCGAGCTCGGCAGGTTAATTTCCTGCACTTGGCCCTGCAAATTTAAACGCAGCATGCCGCCAGCTGTTAGTAGCGAACCTTCGGCCTGAGTCCAATAACCATCGCTAGAGCGAGCAATTACTAAGGATGGACTTTTCCAGGCAGGGATAGCTGTACCAGGACCTAAGAAAACACTTTGACCGGCAGGCAAGCGCAAATCAGTCAAATCCATTTGCCAGCCTAAGGGGCTTTTCGATGCCGCTAGCACCGCATCAAAAGGTCCGGCAACGCTGGCATTGGCGCTTAAGCGCAAGCGTAAGACTTCCGCGGCTCGCCATTGCCAAGTAATGAAGAATGGCTTTTGGCTATAGGCACCCAGCATTTGACCGTTAAACAACGTGCCGCCCCAATTACTGACGCCAATAGTGGGCTGCATTAGAGGCGCAAGCAGGCGAGCGGGCGCGTGATATAGGACTGAAAAGCCAAATACCAAGAGCAATAGACAAACGAAGGCAAAACGCTTCAAAGAGACCTCAACAGACATCGCGGTCTTGCTGTCATCTAGCAGAGCAAATAACAAACAAGACGTAACTCTTATAGTGGCGACATCATAGCGTGAAATTTCCCACTTTGCCGCACTCTACGATGCCCTGTTACAAAAACGAACGCCCCGTCAAAGGGGCGTCGATTCACTTACGAAGCGCGGGAAAGCGCTAGAACGGGATGTCGTCATCGAAATCTTCCATTGCTGCCGGCGCGGCGGCTCGCGGCGGCGCAGACGGGCTTGGGCGCGGCGACGATGGCCGAGCTGCTGGAGCCTTGGCTTGCGACGAACCACCACCATCATAGTCATCATACGATGGTGCATTACCATCATCTGAGCTCGATGAATTGCCGCCCTTGCCATCTAGCATTTGCATAGCCATCGCTTTAATTTCGGTTGCGTACTTGTCTTGGCCTGTCGCCTTGTCCTGCCACTTGCGTGTGTGCAGACTGCCTTCTAGATAAACCTTAGAGCCCTTGCGCAAGTACTCGCCAGCAATTTCAGCTAAACGCCCGTAAAAAACCACACGATGCCATTCAGTTTGCTCTTGCATAGCGCCGGTATTTTTATCTTTCCAAGCCTCACTAGTAGCGACAGTGATATTGGCCACGGCACCACCTGACGGCAAATAACGTACCTCGGGATCGCGCCCTAAATTACCCACCAAAATGACCTTATTTACACCACGCATGGCTCTCTCCTAAACGCTATTTTGTTAAAACTAATGTAGACCAGTGACCTAGGCTTCGCCACCTTATGTGGCAATTATTCTTACTGGCCATGGCGTCAGCGATTCTGGCTGCCAGTGCAGCTTATCAACTTTCAAATAAATCAGCGCATCATCGGGAAGCACGACAAGCTCCTCTACGCCAGCAAGCGCACGAATATCCGACAATGCTTGTTCGCTCAGTAACTGCCCTATACCTGGACTTGCCTCGCCAACCTGGCCACGACCCTCACCCTCTGGCTGCAGTATTACGCTATGCAAATAGGCTGGCTGTGCCATGGAGTAGGCACGCCATAGCCAAAACATCGTCGCGACTGCCAGTACTAAGAATAGTCCGCCGCCCTGCTGCCATTGATGCAACGCTCCGCCGGTAACGCCACCCAAAAATGCACCTAAAAACTGCGATGTACTGTAAATACCCATCGCCGTACCTTTGCCGCCAGCGGGGCTGATTTTGCTCACCAACGACGGAAGTAGTGCTTCAAGCAGATTAAATGCGAAGAAAAATAGCGCCACCGAAATAATGAGAGCAACCAGTCCTTTATGTGCAAATGCCAAGGCAATCATGGCGACAAATAACAGCACCACGGCACTCAAATAAACCTCCCGCATGCGGTGCTTTTTCTCAGCAATAATCACCGCAGGGATCAGCGCAATAAAAGCAATCAACATCACCGGCAAATACAGCCAGCCGTGCTGACTCACGGGCAATCCCGCCGCAACTAGTAATGGTGGCAACGACACAAAGCAAGCAGTCATCACCAAGTGCAGTGTAAAAATACCTATATTTAATCGACGCAACTCAGGTACTGCGAGCATTTCACGCAAATGCGTCATGTAGTGTGGCGGCAGCTGGCGCTGGGCTTGACGAGCACGCGGCACCCGCCAAACACAGAGCAGCATGGCGGCAACACCCATGATAGTGGTTACCCAAAACAGCCCAGACAAGCCAAAAATATCGGCTACCCAAGGCCCTAATACAAAGGCAATGGCGAAGGAAATACCAATACTCATGCCCACTACCGCCATCGCGCGCGTACGATGCTCATCACGCACCAAGTCCGACAGTAGCGCCATCACTACAGCTGAAATTGCGCCTGCGCCTTGCAAAAATCGGCCAATAATGACCCACCAAATACTCGTCGCTTGCGCCGCCACAGCGCCGCCAATGACAAACAGTAATAAGCCGATGAGGATGAGCTTTTTTCGGTCGAAACGGTCAGCCCATAAACCGAAGGGAATTTGCAGCATCAGCTGTGCTAGCCCGTAACTACCGACAGCAAGACCTATCAATAGTGGTGTTGCGCCATCTAGCGAGGCGCCATATACCGAAAACACCGGCAAGATCATGAAAAGACCGACCATGCGCAGTGAGAAAATCGTGGCTAGTGAGAATACGGCGTGACGCTCACCGGTGGTCATTGCGGACATATTGGTCTGACAACGAAAATCTGGGGGCATGATTCTAGCACTGACTTGCTCGCGGCACAGTGCTGGATTTTTATCTTGTCTAGCATTTGATCTAGCGCATTAGCCTGCGGATGGGCGCCGCTTTTGCGTATACTGGAACATTGATTTTTTCTAGGCTTCAGCATGAATAGCATTAAGGTACGTGGCGCACGTACGCACAACCTGAAAAATATTGATGTCGACATCCCTCGCGATAAATTCGTCGTCATCACAGGGCTGTCTGGCTCAGGCAAATCTTCACTCGCTTTCGATACGCTTTACGCTGAGGGCCAGCGTCGCTATGTCGAGTCACTTTCGGCCTATGCACGGCAATTTTTATCGCTCATGGAGAAGCCCGACGTTGATCATATCGAAGGCTTATCGCCGGCCATTTCGATCGAGCAAAAATCAACGTCACACAATCCTCGCTCAACGGTCGGCACCATTACCGAGATTCACGACTACCTGCGCCTATTATTTGCCCGCGCAGGCACGCCACGCTGCCCAGAGCATAATGTTGAGCTAGCAGCACAAACGGTCAGCCAAATGGTTGATCACGTGCTTGAGATACCTGAAGGCACTGCGCTCATGCTCTTAGCGCCGATCGTGCGTGAGCGTAAAGGCGAGCACTTGCATGTCTTTGATAAGCTCCGTGCTGAAGGTTTTGTTCGCGCTCGCATCAACGGCATCGTTGTCGATCTTGATGAAGCTCCAGCGCTAGATAAACAGAAAAAGCACAATATTGAAGTCGTGGTTGACCGCTTTAAAGTGCGAGCCGATCTGCAGTTACGGCTGGCAGAATCGTTCGAGACCGCCCTGCGCATTGCTGATGGTGTCGCCTGGGTTGTGCCGATGAACGAAGACGGCGCTGAGATGGTGTTCTCTGCACGCTTTAGTTGTGCTCATTGTGGCTACGCCATTGCCGAGTTAGAGCCGCGCCTATTTTCATTCAACAACCCAGCCGGCGCCTGCCAAAGCTGCGATGGCCTTGGCGTTAAGCAATACTTCGATGAGCGTCGCTTGATTGCGCACCCTGAGCTTTCTCTATCGCAAGGTGCTATTCGCGGTTGGGATAGGCGCAATTTTTATTATTACGCCATGCTCGAATCACTTGCTGAGCATTATCAGTTCAGTCTCGATACGCCGTGGGAAGAGCTCAACGCGAAGATTAAAAAATCACTATTAAGTGGCTCAGACAAAGAAGACATTAACTTCACATACCTTGGCGATCGTGGTCGGCAAGTACAACGCGCCCACCCCTTTGAAGGCATTCTCACTAACCTTGAACGACGCTATCGCGAAACCGACTCTGCAAGCGTCCGCGAAGACCTGTCCCAGTTCCTTAATTCAGCATCCTGTAGCGACTGCGAAGGCTCACGACTGCGCCTAGAGTCTCGGCATGTCTTTGTTGGCGAAACTAACTTGCCAATGGTTTCGCGCCTGCCTATCGCCAAAGCCAATGCCTATTTTCACGATCTGAAATTGCCGGGTGCAAAAGGCCAAATCGCCGAGAAGATACTTAAAGAAATTCGCGACCGCCTGCAATTCTTGGTCAATGTCGGCCTAGACTACTTAAGCCTTAATCGCTCGGCCGATACGCTGTCTGGCGGTGAAGCTCAGCGCATTCGCTTAGCGTCACAGATCGGTGCAGGCTTAGTCGGCGTCATGTATGTGCTCGATGAGCCATCGATTGGTCTGCATCAGCGAGACAACGAGCGCCTACTTAGCACGCTTATCCATCTTCGTGACCTCGGTAATAGCGTATTAGTGGTTGAGCATGACGAAGACGCCATTCGTGCGGCCGACTTTGTAATTGATATTGGCCCAGGCGCAGGTGCACATGGCGGGCAAATCATCGCCAGCGGCAACGTCGACGACATCATCAACTGCACCGAGTCGGTGACTGGCGACTACTTATCTGGTCGCCGTCGCATCGAAATACCCGCTAAGCGTCACACACCGGATGCTCAAGCACAGCTCCGCATCGTAGGTGCGCGTGGCAATAACCTAAAAAACGTAACTGCCGCCATTCCACTCGGTCTTATGACTTGCATCACAGGCGTGTCCGGATCTGGCAAATCAACGTTGATCAACGGCACACTATTTCCAATTGCTGCTACCAAACTCAACGGTGCTGGCGAACGAAACCCAGCGGAACATGATGCGATTGAAGGCATAGAGCTGCTCGACAAAGTCGTCGATATCGATCAAAGCCCTATTGGCAGAACTCCGCGCTCTAATCCAGCGACGTATACCGGCCTGTTCACGCCGATTCGTGAGCTATTTGCCGGCACACAGGAAGCTCGCTCACGCGGCTATGGCCCCGGTCGATTCTCATTTAACGTCAAGGGTGGGCGCTGCGAGGCCTGCCAAGGTGATGGTGTCATTAAGGTCGAAATGCATTTTCTACCGGATGTCTATGTATCCTGCGATACCTGCAAAGGCCTGCGGTATAACCGCGAAACACTAGATGTCCGCTACAAAAATAAAACCATTACCGAAGTCTTAGGCATGACGGTAGAGGTCGCGCGCGAGTTCTTCGACGCCATCCCAGCGCTAGCACGAAAGCTACAGACACTGATTGATGTCGGACTCTCTTACATCACGCTTGGCCAAGCCGCGACCACACTATCTGGCGGCGAAGCTCAGCGGGTGAAGTTAGCGCGGGAGTTATCTAAGCGTGACACTGGACGCACACTGTACATTCTTGATGAGCCCACTACCGGCCTGCATTTTTACGATATAGAACAGCTACTTGGCGTCTTGCATCGCCTGCGCGATGCCGGCAACACCGTCGTTGTGATTGAGCACAATCTAGATGTCATTAAAACTGCTGACTGGGTTTTAGATCTTGGCCCTGAGGGTGGCGACGGTGGTGGCATGATCATTGCCGAGGGCACGCCAGAGGATGTCGCCAATAACTCCGCATCGCATACAGGACGCTTTTTGAAGCCACTGCTGAGCTTATAAGCCAGCAGTAGTTTTAATGGCAATTCTCAGACACAAAAAAGCCAGCGTTAGCTGGCTTTTTTGAATCACACATCCAAAACTTAATGCTTATTCAGCATCAGTCGCTGGACCTGCGATAGCACGATCAACGAGCTCAACATAGGCCATTGGTGCGTTGTCGCCTGGACGGTTGCCAGCTTTCAATACACGCAAATAACCACCGTTACGCTCTTTATAACGTGGACCAAGAACGGTGAACAATTTGCCAACCATTTGCTTCGAGCGAGTGCGGGCAAATGCCAAGCGGCGATTAGCCACTGTGTCATTTTTGGCCAGCGTGATCAGAGGCTCTGCCACGCGACGCAGTTCTTTTGCTTTAGGCAAGGTTGTGCGAATCAGCTCATGCTCAAACAGCGACACAGCCATGTTTTGGAACATAGCATTACGGTGTGCGCTGGTACGGCCGAGTTTTACATTACTATTACGATGACGCATGGCAGTCTTCCTACACTAATTCAGTTGCCGATTAACGGCCGCGAAAATTCAAACGGTCGTCATTGCGCAGGCTAGCTGGTGGCCAGTTCTCCAAGCGCATCCCCAAAGACAAGCCTTTGGAAGCCAAGACATCTTTGATTTCAGTCAATGATTTCTTGCCTAAGTTCGGCGTCTTCAACAGTTCTACTTCAGTGCGCTGAACCAGATCACCGATGTAGTAAATATTTTCAGCTTTCAAGCAGTTAGCCGAACGAACGGTTAACTCTAGGTCATCAACTGGACGCAACAAGATCGGATCAACATCGTTGCCTGGTAGCGGAGCCACGGATGGGCTATCTGCTTCCAAATCAACGAAGACGGCGATTTGCTGTTGTAACACTGTTGCTGCGCGACGAATCGCTTCTTCAGCATCAATGGTACCGTTTGTTTCCAAGTCAATAACCAGCTTGTCCAAGTCAGTACGCTGTTCAACACGCGCACTTTCAACGACATAAGCAACACGTAGAATCGGGCTAAACGAAGCATCTAAAAGTAAACGGCCAATTGGACGCGTTTCATCTTCTTCGTAACGACCGTCTGCGGGCTCATAGCCGCGACCGCGTGCAACACGCAGCTTCATTTTCAAGTGCGCGTTAGCGCCCAAGGTTGCAATAACATGCGAAGGGTTAACCACTTCGCAGTTATGTGGCAACGACAAATCGGCAGCAGTTACAACGCAAGGACCTTTAGCATCAATCGCTAAAATGGCTTCTTGCTGTTCAAACAATTTTAGTGCCAAGCCTTTCAGGTTGAGCAGGATTTCGATGACATCTTCCTGAACACCTTCAATGGCGCTGTACTCATGCTCAACGCCTTCGATTTCAACATCGACCACTGCCGCACCGGGCATGGAAGATAGCAAAATGCGACGCAAAGCATTACCCAGCGTATGACCGAAACCGCGTTCAAGCGGCTCCAGGGTGACCTTGGCGCGGGTAGCGCTGACTGCCTGCACAGCGATGCTGCGCGGCGTCAGAAACTCATTAACCTGTGACATGGATGACACCCTCAAATCAAGCGATTACTTGGAGTACAGTTCAACGATCAAGTTTTCGTTGATTTCAGAGGACAAGTCGGAACGTTCCGGACGTGTCTTAAATGTACCTTCGAGCTTGGTGTTATCCACCTGAAGCCATACTGGAACACCACGTTGAGCAGCTAATTCCAAAGCGTTTTTAACGCGCACTTGGCCTTTCGCTTTCTCGTGAACAGTGATGACATCACCAGGAGCTACCTGAATCGAGGCAACGTTGACGCGAACGCCATTTACCAAGATTGCGCGGTGGCTAACCAGCTGACGTGATTCGGAGCGAGTAGCACCGAAACCCATGCGATACACAACGTTATCTAAACGCGACTCAAGCAAAAGCAACAGGTTTTCACCAGTTGAACCACGAAGACGAGCAGCTTCTTTGTAGTAGTTGCTGAATTGACGCTCAAGCACACCGTAAATACGGCGAACTTTCATTTTTTCACGATGCTGAGTACCGTACTCCGACATGCGACCCTTGCGGGATGCGCCATGCTGGCCTGGTGCTTGATCAGCTTTGCATTTGGTGTCCAGTGCACGAACGCCGCTCTTCAGTTGAAGATCGGTTCCTTCGCGACGGGAGAGCTTACATTTTGGGCCAATATAACGAGCCATATTCCCAGTCTCCTCTTACACGCGACGCTTTTTAGAAGGACGGCATCCGTTGTGCGGGATGGGTGTCACATCTGAAATGCTATTGATCTTATAACCAGCTGCGTTCAAAGCGCGCACGGCGGATTCGCGGCCCGGGCCCGGACCCTTCACTTGCACATCCAGATTTTTCAAACCGTATTCAGCAGCTGCTTTACCAGCAACTTCTGCGGCAACCTGTGCGGCAAATGGGGTGGACTTGCGGGAACCGCGGAAGCCCTGACCACCAGAGGTGGCCCAGGCCAGTGCGTTACCTTGACGATCGGTAATCATCACAATGGTGTTATTAAAAGACGCATGAATGTGCGCGATGCCGTCAGAGACCTGACGGGTCACCTTCTTACGTGCGCGCGAGTTATCTTTCGCCATCTTTTAGCTTCCGAGTTCGGCAGAATGAATAAAAATTACTTTTTAAGTGCTTTGCGCGGGCCCTTACGGGTACGAGCATTCGTTTTAGTACGCTGACCGCGGACCGGAAGGCCACGACGATGACGCATACCACGATAGCAACCTAAATCCATGAGACGCTTAATGTTCATGGACACTTCGCGACGGAGGTCACCCTCAGTTGCGTGTGTAGCTACTTGTGCCCGAACTAAATCGAGCTGCGCATCGGTAAGATCTTTGATCTTAGTTTCCGGTGCGATGCCTACGGCAGAAAGAATCTTCACCGAGGTAGTGCGACCGATACCAAAAATGTAGGTCAATGAAATGACCGCATGCTTGTTATCAGGAATGTTGACGCCGGCAATACGAGCCATTGACCTTTACTCCACTTCTTTTCGTATCAGACCGATGATTCGGACCAAGCGCAAGGCGCGAGAGTCTAACGACTCAACTGGCCGAATGCAACCGTTTGCTGAGATTAACCTTGACGTTGTTTGTGGCGCGGTTCAGCGCTGCAGATCACACGAAGGCTTCCATTGCGACGAACAATTTTACAGTTGCCACAAATCTTTTTTACTGAGGCTTGAACTTTCATGGTCCACCTACTCCAACAAAATTACTAAACGCGAGAATTAACGAATTTGACCAGCAGGACCGAAGCCTTTCAAGTTAGCCTTCTTCATCAATGACTCATACTGCTGCGACATGAGATGGGATTGAACTTGAGACATAAAGTCCATCACCACAACCACGACAATCAACAACGAGGTACCACCGAGATAAAACGGCACATTGAATGATACCTGTAAAATCATCGGCAACAGACATACAGCTGTCATGTAAAGCGACCCAACCAGTGTTAAGCGACCCAATACGGTGTCGATATAACGGCTGGTTTGCTCACCTGGACGAATACCTGGAATATAAGCACCAGATTTCTTCAGGTTATCTGCTACATCACGCGGGTTGAAAACTAAGGCCGTGTAGAAGTAGCAGAAGAAAATAATTAGTACGGCAAACAGTAGTAAGTACAGCGGCTGTGCCGGCGCTAACAGCAAAGACATTTCCTGCAAGATACGCTGGAAGGTCGTTGGGTTAGGCGACTGTGCAAACCATTGACCGATACTGGCCGGGAACAACAATAACGAGCTAGCAAAAATCGCAGGAATAACGCCAGCCATGTTTATCTTTAATGGCAAGTGACTTTGCTGCGCTGCAAATACTCTGCGACCCTGTTGGCGCTGCGCGTACTGCACTGTAATGCGACGCTGGCCGCGCTCCATGAACACAACAGCAGCAACGACAGCAATGGCTAGAACAGTAATCACTAGCAACGCCAGAATACCAATCTCACCTTGGCGAGCTGACTCTAAAGCCATGCCTACGGCGCCAGGCATACCAGCCACAATGCCGGCGAAAATCAGCATTGAAATACCGTTACCAACACCGCGCTCAGTAATCTGTTCGCCAAGCCACATCAAAAATACAGACCCGGCAACCAAGCTAACTACTGCAGGCACAAAAAATGCCATGCCATCATTCAATGTTATGCCTTGTGAAACCAAACCAGCTGACATGCCAATCGATTGAATTAGCGCCAGAAAAACCGTGCCATAGCGAGTGTACTGAGTGATCTGCCTACGACCAGCCTCACCCTCTTTCTTTAACGCTTCCAACGACGGGATAATCGTCGCGGCAAGCTGCATGATAATCGACGCAGAAATATACGGCATGATGCCGAGTGCGAGGATAGACATGCGCTCTAAAGCACCACCCGAGAACATGTTAAACAAGCTCAGGATAGTGTCTTTATTTTGATCAAATAGCTCAGCTAACCGGCTCGGGTTAATACCCGGAACCGGAATGTGAGCACCGAGGCGAAAAACCAGCAAGGCCAACAACAAAAAGCCGATACGGCGCCACAGCTCAGACATGCCTTTTTGCATACCTGGGCTTTGTAACATCTCACGTGCTTGTTGTCCGCCTTGCTTCGCCATTCGGCTTATTCCTCTACTGTGCCGCCGGCTGCTTCAATAGCAGCACGAGCGCCTTTAGTCACTTTCAGGCCTTTGACTGTGAGGGCGCGAGCCACTTCACCAGACAAAATTACACGAGCACGTGTCATGTCGTTACGCACAACGTTGGCAGTGATTAAGCTAGCCAAAGTAACTTCATCACCATCAACCAAGCCAATTTCAGACAAACGCACTTCAGCAGTTACTTGTTGCTTTAGTGATGTGAAACCGAATTTTGGCAGACGACGATACAAAGGCATTTGACCGCCTTCGAAGCCTGCACGTACCTTGCCTTTACCGCGTGATTTTTGGCCTTTAACACCAACACCACCAGTTTTACCTAAGCCTGAGCCAATACCACGGCCACGGCGCTTAGGAGCATGGGTTGAGCCTGGAGCAGGACTCAGATCATTTAAATGCATGATTAACCCTCAATCTTCACAAGGTAATGAACCTTGTTGATCATGCCGCGGTTTGACGGCGTATCAATAACTTCCACCGTGTGACCTATGCGGCGAAGACCAAGACCCTGCAAGCAAAGCTTGTGGTTCTTGAGCTTGTGTGCGCCGGAGCGCACTTGTGTGACTTTAATGGTGCTCATCGCATTACCCCAGGATTTCTTCAACCGTCAAGCCGCGCTTTGCAGCAACTTGATCCGGCGATGTCATCTCAGACAGGCCATTGAAAGTGGCGTGAACCACGTTGTTAGCATTCGTAGAGCCGTAGCACTTTGCCAACACGTTTTGCACACCAGCAACTTCCAGAACTGCACGCATTGCGCCACCAGCGATAACACCCGTACCTTCAGAGGCAGGCTGCATATACACGCGGGTTGCACCATGACGACCATTAATGGGGTGCTGAATGGTTGTGCCATTCAAATCCACTTGGATCATATTGCGTCGAGCAGCTTCCAGTGCTTTTTGAATGGCAGCAGGAACTTCACGCGCTTTACCGCGACCGAAGCCCACACGACCATTACCATCACCAACAACAGTTAGTGCTGTGAAAGCAAAAATTTTACCGCCTTTGACGGTCTTAGAAACCCGGTTGACCTCAACCAGCTTCTCGACGAAACCTTCGTTTTGTTCAAGCTTAGCCATGATTCAACCCTTAGAATTCCAGACCGGCTTCACGCGCAGCATCTGCTAATGCTTGCACGCGACCGTGATACTTAAAGCCGGAGCGATCAAACGCTACGCGGGTGACACCTGCCGCTTTGGCACGTTCAGCAACCAATGCGCCAACTTTCTTGGCTGCATCGATATTGCCTGTTCCGCCATCGCGCAGTGATGCGTCCAGGGTGGAAGCCTGAGCCAGAATCGAACCACCGTCTGCCGAAATAATCTGGGCATACATATGACGTGGCGTACGATTCACGCAGAGACGAACAGCACCTTGTTCGCGAATCTTGATGCGTGTGCTGCGAGCACGACGCTGACGAGCAACTTTCTTGTCGTTCATGGTGAGTCTCTACCTCGTTACTTCTTCTTGGCTTCTTTACGCAGAACATTCTCGTCTGAGTAACGAACACCTTTGCCCTTGTAAGGCTCTGGCGGACGGTAGCCACGCACGTTGGCGGCAACCTGACCGAGGAGCTGCTTGTCGACTGACTTCAGAATAATCTCAGTCGGTGTTGGCGTTTCCGCGGTAACACCTTCTGGCAATTCGTAGTCAACCGGGTGCGAGAAGCCAAGCGCTAAGTTTAGCGTTTTGCCTTTAGCAGCGGCTTTGTAACCCACACCAATGAGCTGCAATTTGCGCTCGAAGCCTGCGGACACACCGATTACATAGTTGTTAAGAACAGCGCGAGCCGTACCTGTTTGCATCCAGCCAGCTTGTGTGTCTTCGCGTGGCGAAAACTTCAACTCACTACCTTCTTGCGAAACAGCGACTAAGTCATTGAGCATAATGCTCAAAACGCCTTTGCCACCCTTAACTTGAACGTCTTGGCCCTTAATGATTACTTCAACGCCAGCTGGCAGAGTAATCGGGGATTTGGCAACACGAGACATCTTCGCTTCCTCTTACGACACGAGCGCGATGACTTCGCCACCCACGCCAGCGGCGCGTGCGGCACGATCAGTCATGATGCCCTTGTTAGTCGACACAAGCAGAACACCTAAGCCCTGCTTGACGCGTGTTAACTGGTTCGAACCTTTGTAAATACGAAGGCCTGGACGGCTAATACGCTTAATTTCTTCGATTACTGGCTTGCCTTCGAAATACTTCAAAGTCAACGTAAGTACAGGCTTTGGACCTTCACTTACTTCTGAGCCAGCGACATAACCTTCGCTTTGCAAAACGTTGGCTAGCGAAACTTTTAGCTTCGATGACGGCATACCAACTGTTGGCTTACCGGCACGTTGGGCATTACGAATGCGCGTTAGCATATCCGCAACGGTATCTTGCATACTCATTCTGTAACCCTCTTACCAGCTAGCCTTAACGACGCCTGGCACATCGCCACGCATCACGGCTTCACGTAATTTAATACGCGACAGGCCAAACTTACGGAAATAGCCGTGTGGACGACCCGTTAAACCGCAGCGATTACGCAGACGGCTTGGGCTCGAATCACGTGGCAAGCCTTGTAGGCGCAGAATGGCAGACCAACGATCTTCTTCACTGGCGCTAACACTCGAAATCGTTGCCTTCAGTTCCTGACGAAGCGTTGAGAACTTGGCAACTAGTTTTTCGCGCTTTAATTCGCGATTCTTCATGCTCTTCTTAGCCATGTCTCAGCCTCACTTAAACGGGAACTGGAAAGCTCGCAGCAATGCGCGACCTTCTTCGTCGGTACGCGCAGTAGTCGTGATAACCACGTCCATGCCACGCAGGCGATCGATTTTGTCGTAATCGATTTCTGTGAAAACGATTTGCTCTTTTAGGCCAAGGCTATAGTTGCCACGACCATCGAATGATTTCGGGCTGAACCCGCGGAAGTCACGAATACGAGGAATCGTGATGCCAATCAGACGATCTAAAAATTCATACATCATGTCGCCGCGCAAAGTTACTTTGCAGCCAATTGGCCAGCCATCACGGATTTTAAAGCCTGCGATGGATTTGCGAGTGAGAGTGACAACGGGTTTTTGGCCAGAAATCAACTGCATATCGGCCACGGCGCCATCGACAAGCTTCTTGTCTTGGCTGGCACCGCCCACTCCCATATTCAGAGTAATCTTTGTGATGCGTGGAATCTGCATCACGTTCTTGAGACCCAGCTCTTCTTGCAGCTTGGGCGAAATCTCATTTTTAAATACAGCTTTCAGTCTGGCCATTTAAACCAACCTACCTTACTTAGTGTCAGCGACTTCGCCGGTCGATTTGAAAATACGGACTTTTTTGCCGTCTTCTAAAATCTTATAACCAACGCGGTCTGCTTTATTTGTGGCCTGATTGAAAAGGGCAATGTTGGAAATATTCAAAGCGGCTTCGCGCTCTAAAATACCACCTTGTTCGCCACGGTTCGGATTCGGCTTAACGTGTTTCTTCACCAGGTTTACACCGGCTACCAATACACGACCTTCGGCAACGTTTAGCACCTTGCCGCGCTTGCCTTTATCTTTACCTGCAATCACGACCACTTCGTCGTCACGCTTAATCTTTGCCATCTCTGTCTACCTCACAGCACTTCAGGGGCGAGCGAGATGATCTTCATGAACTGCTCATTACGCAATTCACGGGTCACCGGCCCGAAGATACGGGTGCCGATCGGGGACTTGTTGTTGTTCAAGATCACGGCAGCATTGTCATCAAAGCGAATCACGGAACCGTCTGGGCGGCGAATACCTTTTTTGGTACGCACAACCACGGCGTTCATGACGTCGCCTTTCTTGACCTTACCGCGAGGAATTGCTTCCTTAACAGTAACCTTGATGACATCACCGACCGAGGCATAACGGCGGTGTGAACCACCGAGAACCTTGATACACATGACACGACGAGCACCGCTGTTGTCAGCGACCTCGAGCATCGTTTCGGTCTGAATCATTACTCTCTCCAAACCCTACAAAAAGGGAGCCCCTCTATGCGGGGCGCGAAATCCTAACTGATGCGACACAAAGTCGCAAGCCAAACTGCTTAAGCTTTGGCTTTCTCTAGTACTTCCACCAAGACCCAGTTTTTCAACTTGGACAGTGGGCGGCACTCCTGAATGGAGACCACATCACCTTCTTGGCAAATGTTTTGTTCATCATGGGCATGCATTTTAGTTGAGCGCGTGATGTATTTACCATACAGCGGGTGCTTAACCTTACGCTCAATCAGCACAGTGATGGACTTATCCATCTTGTTGCTGACTACTTTGCCAACGACGATACGTTGAGTTTTGGACTGTTCCGTCATGGTCAGTTACCTTCCTTTTCTGTCAGGATGGTCTTTACACGGGCGATGTCCTTGCGAACCACATCGATCTTGTGGTTTTGAGCCAGCTGACCGGTCGCCTGAGCCATACGCAGCGTAAACTGCTGACGCTGTAAATTGCTGAGCTCTTTGTTCAAGTCCTCAACGCTCTTTTCACGTAAATCTTTGCCGTTCATTACATCACCGTCCGAGTAACAATGGTGGTCTTGAGAGGCAGCTTGGCGGCAGCCAGGGTAAACGCTTCACGAGCCAAGTCGTCAGGGACGCCTTCCATCTCATAAAGAATCTTACCTGGCTGAATTTCAGCCACCCAATACTCCACGCTACCCTTACCTTTACCCATACGAACTTCCAAAGGCTTCTTGGTGATGGGCTTGTCCGGGAAAACGCGGATGAAAATTTTGCCGCCACGCTTCACACGACGCGAAATAGCACGACGAGCCGCTTCAATTTGACGAGCAGTGATACGACCACGCTCAACAGATTTCAATGCAATCGTACCAAATGCAACTGTGCTGCCACGAAGCGCCAGGCCAGTGTTGCGGCCTTTGTGCATCTTGCGGAACTTAGTTCTTTTAGGCTGTAACATCTCTCAACCCCTTAGTTCTTCGGGCCGCGCTTTTTAGCGGGACGGGCTTCCTCGGCAGGAGCTGGCGCATAGGCCTGATCCATACCACCCAGGATTTCACCCTTGAAAATCCACACTTTAACGCCGATACAGCCGTAGGTGGTTTCAGCACGCACGATCGAATAATCGATGTCAGCGCGCAGAGTGTGAAGCGGCACACGGCCTTCGCGGTACCATTCGGTACGAGCAATTTCTGCTCCACCTAAACGGCCCGACACTTCAACCTTGATCCCTTTAGCGCCAGCACGCATGGAGTTCTGTACCGCGCGCTTCATAGCACGACGGAACATCACACGACGCTCGAGTTGCGAGGCAATACCTTCAGCAACGAGCTTGGCATCTAAGTCTGGCTTACGAATTTCGTCGATGTTGATCTGTACCGGCATCTTCATCAATTTGGCGACTTCACGGCGTAGACGTTCGACGTCTTCACCCTTCTTGCCAATCAGCACGCCAGGGCGAGCTGTCGAAATCGTAATGCGTGCGTTTTCAGAAGGACGCTCAATGAGAATCTTGCTCACTGAAGCGGCTTTTAGACGCACATTTAAAAACTCACGCACTTGCAAGTCAGCGAGTAAGAACTCAGCGTATTGCTTCGGGCTGGCATACCAGTTGGCGTTATGTTTTTTAATAACACCTAAGCGGATACCGATTGGATGAACTTTCTGACCCATTTCTTCAGCCCCTTACTTGCCTTCAGCCACGATGACGGAGATGTGGCATGTGCGCTTGCTAATACGATCCGCACGGCCTTTAGCGCGTGGCAGGATACGCTTAAGCGTTACACCCTCATCTACAAAGATAGTGGCGACGCGTAGTTCGTCCACATCCGCCCCCTGGTTGTGCTCGGCATTAGCTATTGCTGATTCGAGCACTTTTTTAACGAAGCCTGCGGCCTTCTTATCGCTGAAATTCAGCGTATTGAGGGCCAGCTCAACGGACAAGCCGCGAACTTGATCGGCGACAAGGCGAGCCTTTTGAGCCGAGATCGGCGCGCCACGCAATTTTGCGGTAGCTTCCATCATGCTCTCCTTAACGCTTCGATTTCTTGTCGACAACGTGACCGCGATAGGTACGAGTCGGCGCGAATTCGCCAAGTTTATGACCAACCATGTGTTCAGTGATGAACACAGGCACGTGTTGTTTGCCGTTATGAACAGCAATCGTTAAGCCAACCATTTCCGGCAGAATCATCGAGCGACGCGACCAGGTCTTGATAGGCTTTTTCGAGTTGGCTGCCGCCGCTGCTTCCACCTTAACAAACAGATGGGTATCAACGAACGGACCCTTTTTCAGTGAACGAGGCACAATAAGACTCCTCTACCCATTACTTGACGCGACGGTCGCGGACAATCATGCCGCTAGTACGCTTATTATTACGGGTTTTATAACCCTTGGACGGCGTGCCCCATGGCGACACCGGCTGCATGCCCTTGTTACGACCTTCACCACCACCATGCGGGTGATCAACCGGGTTCATGGCCATACCACGAACTGTCGGACGAACACCACGCCAGCGGCTAGCACCGGCTTTACCCAACGAACGCAAGCTATGCTCGCTGTTGGATATTTCACCGAATGCAGCGCGGCAGTCGACGTGAATTTTACGCATTTCGCCTGAGCGTAAGCGCACGATAGCGTAGCTACCATCACGACCGAGCAACTGAGCCGAAGTACCTGCCGAACGAACCAACTGAGCACCTTTACCAGGCTTCAGTTCGATGCAGCAAATCGTCGAACCTAGTGGCATATTGCGCAATGGCAACACGTTACCCACCTTGATCGGCGCTGCGTCACCCGACATTACTTGATCGCCAACTTGCTGATTTTTCAGCGCGATCATGTAACGACGGTCGCCATCAGCATATTTCAACAATGCGATGTGAGCGGTACGGTTAGGGTCGTATTCAATACGCTCAACGGTGGCTGGAATGCCATCTTTGCCGCGCTTGAAATCGATCACTCGATATAACTGCTTGTGACCACCACCAATGTGACGCATGGTGATGCGGCCATTATTGTTACGACCACCAGTGCGCGACTGTGATTCGACCAAAGGCGCGTGTGGGCGACCTTTGTGAAGGTGCTTATGAACCACCTTCTCAACGAAACGACGGCCTGGCGAGGTCGGTTTGCATTTTACAATTGCCATGTCAGTTCTCCCGGCCCTTATTCGACTGTGCCAATGGCATTAAAGTCGATGTCAAAGCCTTCCTTCAACGAGACGTAAGCCTTTTTGAAGTCTTGGCGACGGCCCTGGGAGCGACCAAAGCGTTTGCTTTTGCCCTTGACCAGCACAGTGTTAACCGCATCAACTTTAACGTTGAGCAGATCTTCAACGGCCTTCTTGATTTCTAGCTTGTTGGCGTCGCGACTCACCTTAAAAACCACTTGACGGTGCTTATCAGCTACCATCGTGGCTTTCTCGGACACATGCGGCGCAAGCAATACTTGCAACAGACGTTCCTGGCTCATCCCAATTCCACCTCAAGTTTCTTGGCTGCAGGCACAGACATCAGTACCTTTTCGTAGCCAATCAAGCTCACCGGATCAACAGCCGTTGTATCGATCACATCGATATGCGGGATGTTACGTGCCGCGAGATACAAGTTCTCGTCAACAGCATCAGTGATGATCAGCGCGTTCGTCAGACCTAAGCTTTGCAGCTTAGTCATCAGTTCTTTAGTTTTCGGTGCAGAAACCGTGAAGTCATCCACAAGCACTAAGCGGTCTTGGCGAACGAGTTCAGCCAAGATGCACTGCATAGCACCGCGATACATCTTACGGTTTACTTTTTGATCCCAGTCTTGCGGACGTGCTGCAAAGCTCTTTCCGCCGCCACGCCAAATGGGGCTGCGAATTGAACCAGCACGGGCGCGACCCGAACCTTTTTGTTTAAATGGCTTTTTGCCGCCGCCACTGACTTCGGCACGCGATTTCTGCGCCTTAGTGCCCTGACGAGCACCAGCCATGTATGCAACAACAACCTGGTGCACTAGGGCTTCGTTGAATTCTTTACCGAAAGCAACTTCGGAGAGCTCAACGGCGGACCCGGATACAGTCTTGAGGTTCACGTTATTCTCCTCAGGCCTTCACGGTCGGACGTACGATGACGTCATTACCGGTTGCGCCCGGCACAGCACCTTTAATAACGAGCACGTTGCGCTCGAGATCAATCGATACCACTTCCAGACCTTGAACTGTGACGCGCTCGGCACCCATATGACCAGCCATCTTCTTGCCCTTGAAAACCTTACCTGGGCTTTGGTTCTGACCGGTGGAGCCGTGCGCACGGTGCGACACGGAGTTACCGTGCGTGGCATCTTGCATGCTGAAGTTCCAGCGCTTAACACCGCCCTGGAAACCCTTGCCCTTAGATGTACCAGTGACATCAACCACCTGACCAGGAGTAAACATGGTCACGGCTAATTCACCACCAACAGCCAACTCAGCGGCTTCATCGCCAGCGATGCGGAATTCCCACACGCCACGACCAGCTGCCACATTAGCTTTAGCGAAGTGACCAGCCATTGGCTTCGTAACACGGGAAGCACGACGCTCGCCTGTAGTTACTTGCACTGCTTGGTAACCATCGCTTTCGAGCGATTTGATTTGCGTAATACGGTTTGGATCGACTTCGATCACAGTTACAGGAATTGAAACACCTGCTTCTGTGAATACGCGCGTCATCCCGCATTTACGACCGACTAATCCAATAGCCATTTATTCAGACCTCTTTGGCACACTGTCTCAGAGGAGACCTTCTGCTGAACGATCAACCCAAGCTGATTTGAACATCTACGCCAGCGGCGAGGTCCAATTTCATTAGCGCATCGACTGTTTTGTCTGTTGGCTGAACAATGTCAACCAAGCGCTTATGGGTGCGAATTTCATACTGATCGCGCGCGTCTTTATTGACGTGCGGCGAGGTCAGTACGTTGAAACGCTCGATGCGCGTTGGCATCGGGATAGGGCCACAAACTTGCGCCCCTGTACGTTTCGCGGTTTCCACAATCTCGAGCGCCGATTGGTCGATCAGACGATGATCGAACGCCTTCAGGCGGATGCGGATTCTCTGGTTAGCCATTCCAGCAACTCCAAAGCAAAAAAGAACTAGCCCACTACTAGCTTGCTAACTAATAGAAGACTTCTCACAAACCAGGCCGGAAACTATGCTCCGGATGTACACCCCAACTTTCTGGGGTGGCGTATATTAATAGCTGACGGGTTCTGCCGCAAGTACTATTTGCGAATTTCCTACAGATACTAATAACGATTTGCTGCCTGCCCTAAAAGCCTCGAGAGCAAATGCCGCTCGAGGCTTTGAATCACCGCTTAGGCGAAGATTTTAGCAACAACACCAGCGCCGACGGTACGACCGCCTTCACGGATGGCGAAGCGCAAGCCTTCTTCCATAGCAATTGGTGCGATCAGCGTGACGTTCACGTTGATGTTGTCGCCAGGCATAACCATCTCTACGCCTTCGGCCAACTCAATAGCGCCTGTCACGTCTGTTGTACGGAAGTAGAACTGTGGGCGGTAGCCTTTGAAGAATGGCGTGTGACGACCACCTTCTTCTTTGCTCAGCACATAGATTTCCGATTCAAACTGGGTGTGTGGCTTGATCGTGCCTGGCTTAGCCAGAACCTGACCACGCTGCACGTCTTCACGCTTAGTACCACGCAGCAACACGCCGCAGTTCTCGCCTGCACGACCTTCGTCGAGCAATTTGCGGAACATTTCAACGCCAGTACAGGTCGTTTTAACAGTGTCTTTCAAACCAACGATTTCGATTTCTTCGCCGACTTTAACGATGCCACGCTCAACACGACCAGTCACAACAGTACCGCGACCAGAGATGGAGAATACGTCTTCGATAGGCATCAGGAATGGCTTGTCGATTGCACGTAGTGGCTCTGGGATATAGCTATCCAGTGTTTCAACTAGTTTAGCAATCGCAGGCATGCCGAACTCGGTTGTTTCGCCGTTCAATGCTTGCAGCGCTGAACCACGGATGACTGGCGTGTCATCGCCTGGGAATTTGTACATGGTTAGAAGTTCGCGAACTTCCATTTCCACCAATTCCAGCAGCTCTTCGTCATCGACGAGGTCGCATTTGTTCAAGAACACAACGATGTATGGAACGCCAACTTGACGTGATAGCAGGATGTGCTCACGTGTTTGCGCCATAGGGCCGTCAGTTGCCGCGATCACGAGGATAGCGCCGTCCATTTGAGCAGCACCGGTGATCATGTTTTTCACATAGTCAGCGTGACCTGGGCAGTCGACGTGCGCGTAGTGGCGAATCGGGCTGTCGTATTCAACGTGCGATGTATTAATCGTAATACCACGAGCCTTTTCTTCAGGGCTCGAATCGATTTGGTCGTAGCCTTTAGCGTCGCCGCCATAAAGCTTAGCGCACGATGTAGCGATAGCAGCTGTCAGCGTGGTTTTGCCATGGTCGACGTGACCAATAGTGCCGACGTTGACGTGCGGTTTATTACGTTCAAACTTTGACTTTGCCATTTCTTAAAATCCTCAAGGGTTCTGTAAAGCGCTGCACCCAAATCTGGAGGCAGCACCCAGGTTACTTATTCGCCAGCGCTACGCTTAGCGGTGTATTTTGTGATGATCGCATCAGCCACGTTTTTCGGAGTTTCGGCATACTTGCCGAACTCCATGGTGAATGTGGCGCGGCCTTGTGACATCGAGCGCATGTCAGTGGCATAGCCAAACATTTCAGCCAAAGGAACTTCAGCACGAATCGACTTAGCACCGCCAGGCAGGTCATCCATGCCTTGCAAGTTGCCGCGGCGACGACTCAAGTCACCCATGATGTCGCCCATGTAGTCTTCTGGTGTTTCCACTTCGACTTTCATGACCGGCTCAAGCAACACTGGATCTGCATCCATGAAGCCGCGCTTGAAGCCCATGCTAGCGGCGATTTTAAACGCCATTTCGTTGGAGTCTACATCGTGGTAAGAGCCGTCATACAGCGTGGCCTGAATACCAACGATTGGATAGCCCGCGAGCACGCCATTGGCCATTTGCTCTTGGATACCCTTGTCGACAGCGCCAAAGTATTCTTTCGGAACCGTACCACCAACAACTTCTTCGACGAACTTGTAGTCAACGCCTTCCTCAACGCCATAAATAGGCTTGAGGCGAAGTAACACGTGACCATACTGACCACGGCCGCCGGACTGACGAACAAACTTGCCTTCAGTGTCGACTGCTTTGCGGATGGTTTCACGGTAGGCGACTTGTGGCTTGCCGATGTTAGCCTCAACACCAAACTCACGACGCATACGATCAACAAGAATGTCTAAGTGAAGCTCACCCATGCCGGAGATGATGGTTTGGCCAGACTCTTCGTCGGTGCGAACACGGAACGATGGATCTTCTTTAGCCAGACGGCCCAAGGCAATCGACATTTTTTCTTGGTCAGCTTTTGTTTTCGGCTCAACGGCAACCGAAATCACTGGCTCTGGGAACTCCATGCGCTCGAGTGTGATGACTTTATTTTCGTCACACAGCGTGTCGCCTGTTGTTACGTCTTTCAAGCCAACAAGAGCTGCGATATCGCCTGCGCGAATCTCGGAAATTTCTTCACGCTGGTTTGCATGCATCTGCAGAATACGACCAATACGCTCTTTCTTGCTCTTAACAGGGTTCCAAGCCGCCTCACCCGATTTCAGAACGCCCGAATAAACGCGTACGAATGTTAGGTTACCAACGAACTTGTCATTCATAATTTTGAAAGCAAGTGCGGAGAAAGGCTCATCGTCTGACGACTTGCGCTGACCTTCGGATTCGTCTTTGTCATCCAGCACACCGGTAACAGGGGCAACGTCGTTGGGCGCAGGCAAATAACGAATCACGGAATCCAGCATAAGCTGAACACCTTTATTTTTGAATGCCGAACCGCACAGCATAGGCTGAATTTCGCCAGCCAATGTGCGCATACGAATCGCTTTGTAAATCTGCTCTTCGCTAAGGTCGCCGTTTTCTAAGTACTCATTCATCAGCTCTTCAGAAGCTTCAGCAGCTGACTCAATGAGGTTTTCGCGCCATTTCTCGCACTCAGCCTGCAAGCTCTCTGGGATGTCGCGCGTATCGAAGGTCATACCTTGAGTCGCTTCTTCCCAATAAATTGCTTTCATCGTGACCAAATCAACAACGCCTTCGAAATTTTCTTCGGCACCGATGGGCACAACGAGCGGTACAGGGTGGGCACCCAGACGAGTCCTCATCTGCTCAACAACGCGGAAGAAGTTAGCGCCAGTACGGTCCATTTTGTTCACAAAGGCCAAGCGAGGCACTTTGTACTTATTGGCTTGGCGCCACACAGTCTCAGACTGTGGCTGAACACCACCAACGGCGCAATACACCATGCACGCACCATCGAGCACACGCATGGAACGCTCAACTTCAATGGTGAAGTCAACGTGGCCAGGAGTATCAATGATGTTGATTTGATGCTGATCGAACTGTTTCGCCATGCCAGACCAGAAGCATGTCGTTGCCGCGGAGGTAATAGTAATCCCGCGCTCTTGTTCTTGCTCCATCCAGTCCATAGTGGCTGCGCCATCATGAACTTCACCGAGCTTGTGATTTTTACCTGTGTAAAAAAGCACGCGCTCAGTGGTGGTTGTTTTACCGGCGTCAATGTGCGCCGAAATACCAATATTACGGTATAGGTTTAACGGGGTAGCTCTAGCCACGTGAGTCTCCTGAGACCAAGATTAGAAGCGGTAGTGCGCGAAAGCTTTGTTAGCTTCGGCCATACGGTGAACGTCTTCACGTTTCTTGATAGCAGCGCCTTTGCCTTCGTTGGCATCGAGCAACTCACCAGCCAAACGCAGAGCCATGGTTTTTTCCGAACGCTTACGTGCGGAATCAACCAACCAGCGCATAGCCAATGCAGTACGACGGGAGGGGCGTACTTCCATTGGCACCTGGTAGGTGGCGCCACCGACGCGACGAGCCTTGACCTCAACCATTGGACGCAGTTTTTCTAGAACCGATTCAAAAATCTCAACGGGATTGCCTTTGTTTTTCTCAGCAACGCGTGCAAGCGCGCCGTAAACAATCGACTCTGCGGTGGATTTCTTTCCGGATTCCATCACCTGGTTCATGAACTTGGCGAGGGTTTGGCTACCAAATTTTGGATCTGGTAGGATTTCGCGGACTGCTACAACTCTTCTTCTTGGCATGACTCATTAAACCTTTTATGAAGCTTCAGGGGTGTCCGGGACGATTACATCTGCCCGGCCTTACTGCGCCTAAGTCTTACTTCTTAGGACGCTTGGTACCGTACTTGGAACGCGACTGCATGCGGCCTTTAACGCCTGCGCAATCGAGCGAACCACGAACAGTGTGATAACGCACACCGGGCAAATCTTTAACACGACCGCCACGGATTAGAACCACGCTGTGCTCTTGCAAGTTGTGGCCTTCACCACCGATGTAAGAGCTAACTTCGAAACCTGACGTTAAGCGCACACGGCAAACTTTACGCAGAGCCGAGTTTGGCTTTTTAGGTGTCGTTGTGTAGACACGTGTGCAAACACCGCGACGTTGCGGGCTGCCTTTAAGTGCTGGAACACCGGACTTTTCGACCAGTGCTTGCCGACCCTTGCGGATCAATTGGTTAGTAGTTGCCATAGCAGCCTGTTCTCTCCCGTTAATTTTACACAACCGAAAAAAGAGCCGAGAGGCTCCTTTTCAGGGTTGCGCATTCTATGAGCAGTTCGGCCGCCCGTCAAGACGGCCGCCTACCCGTATCTAGCTTACTCTTCAGCCGAATTCAGCGCTTCCGAGAGTGCTTGTTCTACATCTGCTGCGCTTGGGCCTTGGTCTACAACCTTGGCCTCTAGGCGCTGCTGACGACGCTGTGCGTGATAAGCGAAGCCTGTGCCAGCTGGAATCAAACGACCAACAACGACGTTTTCTTTCAGACCGCGCAGGTCATCTTCTTTACCAGTTACAGCAGCTTCGGTCAGGACTCGTGTAGTTTCCTGGAATGACGCAGCCGAAATAAACGACTCTGTCGACAACGAAGCCTTGGTAATACCCATCAGGACACGTTGGAACTTGGCGCCGAACTTATCCATGCCGTTAAGCACTTCGTTTTCGTCTAGCACACGAGCCAACTCGACCTGCTCGCCTTGAATAAAGGTGCTGTCACCGTTTTCAGTGATTTCAACTTTACGCAACATCTGGCGAATAATAACTTCGATGTGCTTATCGTTAATTTTAACGCCTTGTAAGCGGTAAACGTCTTGGACTTCATTAACGATATACGTCGCCAACGCAGTCTCACCTTTCAAGCGAAGAATGTCGTGTGGATTTTGCGGGCCATCAGAAACGACCTCACCACGTGACACACGTTCGCCTTCGAAAACGTTGAGCTGGCGCCATTTTGGAATCAGCTCTTCGTAAACTTCAGCGCCGTCATCTGGCGTGATAACCAAACGGTGCTTACCTTTGGTCTCTTTGCCGTAGCTGACGATGCCGCTAATTTCCGCCAAGATTGCTGGTTCTTTCGGCTTACGCGCTTCGAACAAGTCAGCAACACGTGGCAAACCACCGGTGATGTCACGGGTTTTCGACGATTCTTGTGGAATACGGCCGATAACATCGCCAATACCGATTGTCGCGCCATCTTGCAAGGTTGTGATCGACTCTGATGGCAGGAAGTACTGCGCAGGCTGATCACTGCCTTCGATATTAATAATGTTGCCTTTGGCATCGAGCAAACGAATCGCCGGACGCAGCTCTTTACCAGCGGCTGGACGGTCTTTCGGATCCATAATTTCGATGTTAGTCAGACCTGTGAGTTCGTCAGTTTGATGGCGAACGGTCAAGCCGTCTTCCATGTCGACGAATTTCACATTACCGGCAAGCTCAGTCACGATGGGGTGGGTGTGTGGATCCCAGGTTGCAACAACCTGTCCGCCCTTCACTTCCTCGGCATCGGCTACAGTAATAACTGCACCGTATGGCAGTTTATAGCGCTCGCGCTCGCGACCACGTGAGTCGGCAATGCCGATTTCACCGGAACGCGATACGGCCACTAAGTTACCACCAGCGTGCTGCACCAACTTAATGTTGTGGAAGCGCACTTTACCGTCGTTGCGAACTTGCACGCTCGACACAGCAGAAGCACGGCTTGCCGCACCACCGATGTGGAAGGTACGCATGGTCAACTGCGTGCCTGGCTCACCGATCGACTGAGCGGCCATAACGCCGATAGCTTCACCGATGTTAACGCGATGACCACGCGCCAAGTCACGGCCATAGCACATCGAGCAAACGCCGAAGCGCGTGTTACAGGAAATAACCGAGCGCGCATAGACTTCATCGATGCCTGCGGCTTCTAAACGGTCAACCCAACGCTCATCGAGCAGCGTGCCTTTTGGTGCGAAAATTTCATCGCTGCCTGGCAGCAAGACATCGCTAGCAGTGACACGACCCAATACGCGTTCGCGCAATGGCTCAACGATGTCACCACCTTCAATTAGCGGCGTCATCACCACACCATTGCTGGTGCCGCAATCAATTTCAGTAACAACCAAATCTTGCGCAACGTCGACCAAACGACGCGTTAGATAACCGGAGTTAGCGGTTTTCAACGCGGTATCGGCGAGGCCTTTACGAGCACCGTGAGTCGAGATGAAGTACTGAAGAACCGTCAAACCTTCACGGAAGTTGGCTTTAATTGGTGTTTCAATAATCGAGCCGTCTGGCTTGGCCATCAGACCACGCATACCGGCAAGCTGACGAATCTGGGCGGCGGAACCACGAGCACCAGAGTCGGCCATGATGTAGATGGAGTTGAACGATTTCTGTTCTTCCATGCTGCCATCTTTGGCTTGTACGGTTTCAGTCGACAAGTTGTCCATCATGGCTTTAGCGACCAATTCATTGGTACGCGACCAAATGTCGACAACTTTGTTATAGCGTTCGCCTTTGGTCACCAAGCCTGAACCAAACTGCGCTTCAATTTCGCGCACTTCTTCTTCAGCACCATTGATGATGGTTTCTTTCTCAGCTGGAATGACCATGTCTTCCATGCCGACCGAAACGCCTGAGTATGTGGCTTGAGCAAAGCCCAAGTACATCAGTTGGTCAGCAAAAATAACAGTGTCTTTCAAGCCCAGCACGCGGTAGCAGCTGTTGAGCAAGCGCGAAATGTTCTTTTTCGTCATCGGCTGGTTGATCAGATCAAACGGCAGACCTTTCGGAACGATGTTCCAGAGCATGCAACGACCTGGCGTGGTATCAGCCAAGAATTTGCGCTCAATTTTGTTGCCATCTTCATCGATAGTGATTTCCAGCACGCGCACTTTAATGCGAGCGTGGATCTCCACTGCCTTGTTAGCCAAAGCACGTGTCACTTCGTTGTAGTCGGCGAAAATCATGCCTTCGCCTTTACCATTCACACGATCACGCGTGATGTAGTAAAGACCGAGCACCACGTCTTGCGACGGCACAATGATCGGCTCACCGTTGGCAGGCGACAGAATGTTGTTTGTCGACATCATCAGTGCGCGCGCTTCAAGCTGAGCTTCAATAGTCAGCGGCACGTGCACAGCCATTTGGTCACCGTCGAAGTCGGCGTTGAATGCCGTACATACCAGCGGATGCAGCTGGATGGCTTTACCTTCAATCAGGACCGGCTCAAACGCTTGCAGGCCGAGACGGTGAAGTGTCGGTGCGCGGTTAAGCATGACGGGATGTTCGCGAATCACGTCGGCGAGAATATCCCAAACTTCTGGAGTTTCACGCTCAACCATTTTCTTCGCGGCTTTAATCGTTGTCGCCAAGCCTTGGGCTTGGAGCTTGCCGAAAATGAAAGGCTTGAATAGTTCCAAAGCCATTTTCTTCGGCAGGCCGCACTGGTGCAGACGCAGAGTAGGGCCAACGGTAATAACCGAACGACCGGAGTAGTCAACGCGCTTGCCGAGCAAATTCTGGCGGAAACGACCTTGCTTACCCTTGATCATATCGGCCAAAGATTTCAGCGGACGCTTGTTGGTGCCAGTAATGGCGCGACCGCGACGACCGTTGTCAAGCAAGGCATCAACCGCTTCCTGCAACATGCGCTTTTCGTTGCGCACGATGATGTCAGGCGCGCTCAGATCGAGCAGGCGCTTGAGGCGGTTGTTACGGTTGATGACACGACGATAGAGATCGTTCAAGTCTGAGGTTGCAAAGCGGCCGCCATCGAGTGGCACCAAAGGACGCAAGTCCGGTGGCAGCACAGGCAGAACCGTCAGCACCATCCACTCAGGCTTGTTGCCCGAGCTTTGGAAGGACTCAACTAGCTTCAAACGCTTCGACAGCTTCTTCAGCTTAGTCTCAGAGTTTGTTGCAGGAATCTCTTCACGCAGACGCGTAATTTCTGATTCTAAGTCGATGTCGGCTAAGAGCAGCTGAATTGCTTCAGCGCCCATGCGCGCGTCGAACTCATCACCATGCTCTTCAAGAGCGGTGTAATACTCTTCATCGTTGAGCAGCTGACCTTTTTCAAGCGTGGTCATACCTGGATCAATAACGATAAAGCTTTCGAAATACAGCACGCGTTCGATATCACGCAGCGTCATATCAAGCAGCAGGCCGATACGCGATGGCAGTGATTTCAAGAACCAAATGTGTGCAGTTGGTGAAGCTAGTTCAATGTGGCCCATGCGCTCGCGGCGCACTTTCGCCATGGTGACTTCGACGCCGCACTTCTCGCAGATAACACCGCGGAACTTCATGCGTTTGTACTTACCGCACAAGCATTCGAAGTCTTTGATTGGGCCAAAGATTTTGGCGCAGAACAGGCCATCACGCTCTGGTTTGAACGTACGGTAGTTAATGGTTTCTGGCTTTTTAACTTCACCAAAAGACCATGAACGAATTAATTCTGGCGACGCCAGACCAATGCGGATGCGATCGAATTCTTCGACCACCTGACCTTGGTTGCGTAGTTGGCTGAGCAGATCTTTCAAGGCAATTCTCCCAAAGCAACATGTGAAGGTGGCGACCAAACTGGCCGCCACCACACGTCAGGCTTATTCGTTGTCCAATTCCATATTGATACCCAGCGAGCGAATCTCTTTCACCAATACGTTGAAAGATTCCGGCATACCTGGGTCCATGCGGTGATCGCCATCGACAATATTTTTGTAGACGCGCGTACGACCATTCACATCGTCGGACTTCACGGTGAGCATTTCTTGCAGGGTGTAGGCGGCGCCGTAGGCTTGCAACGCCCAGCACTCCATCTCCCCGAAACGCTGACCACCGAACTGTGCTTTACCGCCCAATGGTTGCTGCGTGACCAGCGAGTATGAACCCGTTGAACGCGCGTGCATCTTGTCATCGACCAAGTGGTTGAGCTTGAGCATGTACATGTAACCAACCGTGACTTGGCGATCGAAACGCTCGCCGGTACGACCGTCGTACAGCCATTGCTGACCATTCTCGTTCAGGCCTGCTAGCTTCAACAGTGACTTGATTTCGTTTTCATGAGCGCCGTCGAATACAGGCGTAGCGATAGGCACACCACCGCGCAAGTTTTTCGACATAGCGAACACTTCATCATCCGTCATCGAGTTCAAGTCTTCTTGCTGACCGCCGACGCCGTTGTAGATTTGATCCAAGTACTTACGTAGATCAGCAATCTTGCGCTGCTCATCGAGCATTTCGCCGATGCGCTCACCCAAGCCTTTAGCAGCCCAGCCTAAGTGAGTTTCAAGAATCTGGCCAACGTTCATACGTGATGGAACGCCAAGCGGGTTGAGCACGATATCAACTGGTTCGCCATGCTCATCATGCGGCATGTCTTCGACAGGCATGATGATGGAGACGACACCTTTGTTACCGTGACGGCCGGCCATTTTGTCACCAGGCTGAATGCGACGCTTCACAGCCAAGTAAACTTTGACGACTTTCAACACGCCATGAGCTAGGTCATCGCCAGTCATGATTTTGCGTTTCTTGTCTTCGAATTTCGCTTCGATGTCGGCTTGACGCTCAGCCAAGAACGTTTGTGCACGCTCAAGCTGCTCGGCAATACTTTCATCGGCTGGGCGAATCTCAAACCATTGCGCCAGATCTAGCTCAGCCAAGTCAGTTTCAGTGATCGCCGAACCTTTTTTCAGGCCAGCACCACCGTTGACTTTTTGACCAAGCAGGACTTCATGCAAACGTGCAGAGGTCGCTTCTTCAAAGATTCGATATTCTTCTTTCAAGTCTTTGCGGTAGTCATTGAGCTGTTCTTTCTCAATGGCTTTCGCACGCTCATCTTTCTCGATGCCGTCGCGCGTGAAGACTTGAACGTCAATCACGGTGCCCTTGGTGCCCGATGGAACACGTAAAGATGAATCTTTTACGTCACTGGCTTTTTCACCAAAGATGGCGCGCAGTAGTTTCTCTTCTGGTGATAGTTGCGTCTCGCCTTTAGGCGTGACTTTACCAACCAAAATATCACCAGCATTCACTTCTGCACCGATGTAGACAATGCCGGACTCATCGAGTTTCGACAGAGCGGCTTCGCCAACATTGGGGATATCTGCTGAAATTTCTTCAGAGCCCAACTTGGTATCACGCGCAATACACGACAATTCTTGGATGTGAATTGAAGTGAAGCGATCATCTTTTACAACGCGCTCAGACAACAAGATCGAATCTTCGAAGTTGTAGCCATTCCACGGCATAAAGGCGACGCGCATATTTTGGCCAAGCGCCAACTCACCCATATCGACAGAAGGACCATCGGCTAGGATGTCACCAATTTCAACCGCATCGCCGACGTTTACTAATGCACGCTGGTTGATACAGGTATTTTGGTTCGAGCGAGTGTACTTGGTCAGGTTATAGATGTCGGCACCAGCCTCACCCATCACCACTTCTTCGTTACGAACACGCACAACGATACGTGCGGCATCGACATAATCGATAACACCACCACGTTTCGCCACCACACAGACGCCAGAGTCACGGGCGACATAGCGCTCCATGCCGGTACCCACGAGTGGTTTGTCAGCGCGCAATGTTGGCACGGCTTGACGTTGCATGTTCGAACCCATGAGTGCGCGGTTGGCGTCATCGTGTTCCAAGAATGGAATCAACGAAGCTGCAACCGAAACCACCTGACGTGGCGACACGTCCATGTAGGTGACCTTCTCAGGCGCCATCACGGTAAATTCGTTTTTGTGACGCACAGCAACTAGGTCGTCAACTAATGAGCCTTTTTTGTCTACCTGCGAGTCCGCCTGAGCAATAACTTCCTCAGCTTCTTCAATGGCAGACAAATACACATAGTCATCAGTAACCAAACCATCGATCACTTTACGGTAAGGTGATTCAAGGAAGCCGTAGTGGTTGGTACGAGCAAAACTCGCCAACGAGTTGATCAAACCAATGTTTGGACCTTCTGGCGTCTCGATTGGACAAACACGACCATAATGCGTTGGGTGAACGTCGCGGACTTCGAAGCCTGCGCGCTCACGAGTTAAACCGCCCGGGCCTAACGCTGAAACACGACGCTTGTGCGTAATTTCAGATAGCGGGTTGTTTTGGTCCATGAACTGCGACAGCTGCGATGAGCCGAAGAACTCTTTAATGGCAGCCGAAACTGGCTTGGCATTAATTAAGTCTTGCGGCATCAAGTTGTCGGATTCGGCCATCGACAAGCGCTCTTTAACAGCGCGCTCAACACGAACCAAACCAACGCGGAATTGGTTTTCGGTCATCTCGCCAACAGAGCGAATACGACGGTTACCCAAATGGTCGATGTCGTCGACTTCGCCTTTGCCGTTACGGATATCAATCATGCCGCGAACGACATCAACAATATCTTCACGCGACAAGACGCCTTCGCCGAAATCGCTATCACGATTTAAGCGACGGTTGAATTTCATACGACCGACGTTTGATAGGTCATAACGCTCAGGTGAGAAGAACAGGTTTTTAAACAAGTTCTCAGCCGCTTCTTTAGTGGGCGGCTCGCCTGGGCGCATCATGCGATAAATTTCGACCAGCGCTTCCAGCTCAGAGCGTGCAGGATCTGCTCGTAAGGTATCCGCGAGGAATGGGCCGTGGTCTAGATCGTTGGTGTAAATAATGCTGAAAGCTTTAACGCCGCCTTGCACGATTTTCTTCAACGATTCATCGGTGATGATGCTGTTGCAGTCCGCTAAAACTTCGCCAGTTTTTGTGTCGACAAGATTTTTCGCCAGCACTTTACCGAATAAGTATTCAGCAGGAACGTCGAGCTGAGTCAGACCGGCTTTCTCGATGTCGCGAATGTGACGCGCAGTGATGCGGCGGCCGGACTCAACAATGGTTTTGCCTTTGACAACGATATCAAACAGTGCTGTTTCACCGCGCAGACGTTCGGCGATCAAGTCTAACTTGAAGCCCTCTGCGGTGACGGCAACATTGCTCGAGTCGAAGAACATGTCGAGCATTTCTTCGGAGTTATAGCCTAAAGCGCGCAGCAAAATAGTCGCTGGCAATTTGCGGCGACGATCGATACGTGCGAATACCAAATCTTTAGGATCGAACTCGAAGTCTAGCCACGAGCCACGGTAAGGAATAATGCGCGCGTTATAGAGCAGCTTGCCCGATGAGTGCGTTTTACCTTTGTCATGGTCAAAGAATACGCCTGGCGAACGATGCAACTGAGACACGATAACGCGCTCAGTACCATTGATCACGAAGGTACCGTTTTCGGTCATTAAAGGCATTTCGCCCATATAGACTTCTTGCTCACGGATATCTTTGATGGTTTTAACAGAAGCTTCGCGATCATAAATAATCAGGCGAATTTTTACGCGCAATGGAGCTGCGTAAGTGACGCCACGGCTAACGCACTCGCGCACGTCAAACATTGGCGTGCCGAGAGCGTACTCGACAAATTCTAGTGCCGCATTACCGGAATAGCTGGCGATAGGAAAAACTGACCGAAAGGCCGCTTGAAGACCAACGTCTTCGCGCGATTTCGGAGTCTTGCCATCCTGCAGGAAGGCTCGATACGAGTCGACCTGAATAGCCAGAAGATAGGGCACGTCCATCAGTGCCGGGAGCTTACCGAAGTTCTTTCGGATGCGTTTCTTCTCGGTGTAAGAGTATGCCATCTGGGTCCTCAACTATGCTTGAGCCTCGAAAAGGCGTCACTTTCATACGGCAAAGTGACGGCCTGAAAGGTTGCTTGGGCAACCGCTCAGGCCGGCACTCGGCGACCTGTGCCCGCATAAATATGCCAAAGCATACTTAAACGGAAAAAGGCCGGAGGCTCGGCGAGCCTCCAGCCGTGCAGCGTACTGGGCTAAGCCCGCACCCCGTCTGTTGCCAAATTACTTGACTTCGACAGTTGCGCCAGCTTCTTCCAGTTGCTTTTTCACATCTTCAGCTTCGTCTTTCGACACAGCTTCTTTCACTGCTTTTGGAGCTGCTTCAACCAAATCTTTGGCTTCTTTCAAGCCCAGACCGGTGATCGCACGAACAGCTTTAATAACAGCAACTTTGTTAGCACCGAAGCTGGTCATAACAACGTTGAATTCTGTTTGCTCTTCTTCAACAGCAGCACCACCAGCAACGGCAGCAACGGCAACAGCAGCAGCAGAAACGCCGAACTTTTCTTCAACAGCTGAAATCAGTTCAACTAATTCCATCACTGTCATTTCAGCAACGGCGTTTAGAATATCGTCTTTGGACAGAGCCATGTTCAATCTCCCAATAGGGTTTATATAGGTGTGTATTTCAAGCAGCGATTAAGCGGCTTCTTTCTGTTCTTTGACCGACGTCATCAGTCGGGCGAACTTCGAAATTGGCGCTTGCAGTACCGAAGCAAACATAGTGAGGGCTTGCTCGCGATTCGGCAGCTTAGCCACAACATCAATGTCTTCTGCACCGTAGAGTTTGCCGTCAATTGACAAGGCTTTAACCGCTAGCGGTGACTTCGGGAAATCCTTGCGGAAGTCTTGGAAAATACGAGCGGCAGCGCCCATATCATTTTCATCCATAGACAATGCAATGATCGTCGGACCCACTAACGAGGCATCTAAAACCTCAAAAGCGGTGCCAGCAATGGCACGACGAGCCAATGTGTTACGCACTACACGTAAATACACTGACTTATCACGAGCTTGAGCGCGGAGCTGAGTTAACTGCCCAACGGTTAGGCCGCGATAGTCGGCGACGACTGCAGCAAAGGCCTCGCTGGCCGCTTTATTGACGGCAACAACGATTTCTTTCTTATCTTCTAGTCGCAGAGTCACTGTAACCTCCTTAACTTCAGTCTATCGGCGGAGAATCCGCCGACCCCATTTGCAGCAATGCTGCACGCGGGGGGGTTACAGAGCTCTTCAGCTTGAAACCACACCGCGTCTACCCAGGCTGTTGGATTAAGCCCCTTAACATCAAGGGCACCTGTGGTCTTTGACGCTCGCCTGCAAGCAGGCGACTTTCAAAGTACCTTCACAACTCTAGGCACCTGCCTAAAGTCGAAAATTTTTAGTCTTAAACTGCTAAGTTCGACAGGTCGATCGTTAGGCCTGGACCCATCGTTGTCGACAAGGTTACTTTCTGCAGGTAAATGCCCTTGCTAGTAGCTGGCTTTGCTTTCTTCAAGTCAGCAACCAAAGCTTCTACGTTTTGGCGGATAGCATCGCTGCTGAAGCCAGTTTGACCAACGGCTGCGTGGATAATGCCACCTTTGTCTACACGGTAGCGAGCTTGACCAGCTTTGGCATTTTTAACGGCTGTTGCGACATCTGGGGTCACGGTGCCGACTTTGGGGTTAGGCATCAAGCCACGTGGACCCAAAACTGTACCGAGCTTACCAACGACACGCATAGCATCTGGTGAGGCAATAACTACGTCGAAGTCTAGATTGCCGGCCTGAATTGATTCAGCCAGATCATCAAAACCAACAATGTCAGCACCAGCTGCCTTAGCGGCCTCGGCATTTGCACCCTGCGCAAAAACAGCAACGCGCACTGTTTTACCTGTGCCGGCTGGCAGCACGGTAGCACCACGAACGACCTGGTCGGATTTACGTGGGTCAATACCCAAGTTCACGGCCACGTCGATTGATTCTTTAAACTTTGGTGCTGGCAATGCAGCTAAAAGGCTTACAGCCTCTTCGATGCTATAGAGCTTGCCTGGAACCAACTGAGCTTTGATAGCGGCTTGACGCTTGCTTAACTTAGCCATGATTAGACTCCCTCAACATCAAGGCCCATGGAACGGGCAGAGCCAGCCAATGTACGCACAGCGGCGTCCATATTAGAAGCAGTTAGATCTGGCTTCTTGATAGTGGCAATCTCTTCCAGCTGAGCACGAGTAACCTTGCCAACTTTTTGAGTATTTGGACGCGGTGAGCCACTTTTCAGGCCAACAGCTTTTTTCAGCAAGTAAGTTGCTGGAGGTGTTTTCATCACAAATGTGAAGGAGCGATCTGAATACACCGTGATGACGACGGGGATCGGCTGACCAACTTCCATTTTCTGTGTGGCAGCGTTAAATGCCTTACAGAATTCCATGATGTTTACGCCTTTCTGACCCAGAGCTGGACCAATGGGTGGCGATGGGTTTGCCTTGCCTGCAGGAACCTGCAGTTTGATATAGGCATCAATCTTCTTTGCCATGCTACTACTCCGTGGGTGCAAGCGCCTTGCGGCTCCCCGTATCTACTCAAACAGACTATCTGCCCGAGGTTGCAGCGCCTAAACGCTGCAAAAATTAAACTTTTTCTACTTGGGTGAACTCAAGCTCAACTGGCGTAGCGCGACCAAAGATCATCACAGCCACACGCAAACGGCTCTTCTCGTAGTTCACTTCTTCAACTGTGCCGTTGAAGTCGGCGAATGGGCCATCGGCCACACGAACCACTTCACCCGGCTCAAACAATGTTTTTGGACGCGGCGCATCAACGTTTGTTTTAATGCGATTCAAAATCACATCCGCTTCGCGATCACTAATCGGCGCCGGCTTATCTGCCTTGCCACCGATAAAGCCCATGACCTTCGGGCACTCTTTAACCAAGTGCCAGCTGGCGTCATTCATTTCCATATTCACCAAAACGTAGCCGGGGAAGAACTTCCGCTCAGTCTTACGCTTGACGCCATTTTTCATTTCAACGACTTCTTCTGTCGGAACAAGAATATCGCCAAACAAATCTTCCATTTCAGCCAAGCGCACACGTTCAATGAGCGAGCGCATTACTTGCTTTTCGAAGCCTGAATAGGCGTGCACTACAAACCAACGCTTACTCATCGATGCCTCCTAATTAGCCAATAACCGCTGAAATGGCCAAGCCAAACAACGAGTCCATGCCCCATAACAGCAGCGACATAATCAAAACAACGACCAAAACGATTAGTGTTGTTTGTGTCGTCTCGGAACGAGTAGGCCAAACCACCTTACGAACTTCCACCTGCGCCTGGCGCAACAAGTCAATAAAGCTACGACCTTGGCTGGTAGTGAAAACCAGAGCTAGCGCAACAGCACCGAGACCCAACATCATCAAAAGACGCATGATGGAGGATAATTCTGGCAGGTAGCGACTCAACACAGTAGCTGATGCTAGAAGCACCATGGCCAACAGCCACTTTACTTTGTTGAGCGGATCACGAACGGTTTCGACCGGTGTCGTCATATATCTAAACTCTCAGACACGACAAAAACGCGTTACCGCGCCTTGAAAATGGCAGGCCAGGAGGGACTCGAACCCCCAACACCCGGTTTTGGAGACCGGTGCTCTACCAATTGAACTACTGGCCTGTAAAACAAAGGCTCGCTACCCGAAAGCGGCGAGCCAAGTTACATCTGCTTAGGCGAAGATTTTAGCAACAACACCAGCGCCGACGGTACGACCGCCTTCACGGATGGCGAAGCGCAAGCCTTCTTCCATAGCAATTGGTGCGATCAGCGTGACGTTCACGTTGATGTTGTCGCCAGGCATAACCATCTCTACGCCTTCGGCCAACTCAATAGCGCCTGTCACGTCTGTTGTACGGAAGTAGAACTGTGGGCGGTAGCCTTTGAAGAATGGCGTGTGACGACCACCTTCTTCTTTGCTCAGCACATAGATTTCCGATTCAAACTGGGTGTGTGGCTTGATCGTGCCTGGCTTAGCCAGAACCTGACCACGCTGCACGTCTTCACGCTTAGTACCACGCAGCAACACGCCGCAGTTCTCGCCTGCACGACCTTCGTCGAGCAATTTGCGGAACATTTCAACGCCAGTACAGGTCGTTTTAACAGTGTCTTTCAAACCAACGATTTCGATTTCTTCGCCGACTTTAACGATGCCACGCTCAACACGACCAGTCACAACAGTACCGCGACCAGAGATGGAGAATACGTCTTCGATAGGCATCAGGAATGGCTTGTCGATTGCACGTAGTGGCTCTGGGATATAGCTATCCAGTGTTTCAACTAGTTTAGCAATCGCAGGCATGCCGAACTCGGTTGTTTCGCCGTTCAATGCTTGCAGCGCTGAACCACGGATGACTGGCGTGTCATCGCCTGGGAATTTGTACATGGTTAGAAGTTCGCGAACTTCCATTTCCACCAATTCCAGCAGCTCTTCGTCATCGACGAGGTCGCATTTGTTCAAGAACACAACGATGTATGGAACGCCAACTTGACGTGATAGCAGGATGTGCTCACGTGTTTGCGCCATAGGGCCGTCAGTTGCCGCGATCACGAGGATAGCGCCGTCCATTTGAGCAGCACCGGTGATCATGTTTTTCACATAGTCAGCGTGACCTGGGCAGTCGACGTGCGCGTAGTGGCGAATCGGGCTGTCGTATTCAACGTGCGATGTATTAATCGTAATACCACGAGCCTTTTCTTCAGGGCTCGAATCGATTTGGTCGTAGCCTTTAGCGTCGCCGCCATAAAGCTTAGCGCACGATGTAGCGATAGCAGCTGTCAGCGTGGTTTTGCCATGGTCGACGTGACCAATAGTGCCGACGTTGACGTGCGGTTTATTACGTTCAAACTTTGACTTTGCCATGACCTACTCCGAACACGCGCTCGTGCGCACAAGTAAAAAACAACAAAAGACAACCGCCCGTTAGACGACTGCCTATTTTAAATGGAGCTCATAACCGGATTCGAACCGGTGACCTCTTCCTTACCAAGGAAGTGCTCTACCTACTGAGCTATATGAGCCTTTAATTCCAATTCTCCAGCAATGCTGGAGCGGGTAGCGGGAATCGAACCCGCACCATTAGCTTGGAAGGCTAAGGTTCTACCACTAAACTATACCCGCATATTTCTGCTGAGCTGCTGCAATGGTGGTGGGAGAAGGATTCGAACCTTCGAAGCTTTCGCGTCAGATTTACAGTCTGATCCCTTTGACCGCTCGGGAATCCCACCTTTACAAGTACTTAAGCTCTATACAGCCTAAGCAGTACTCCATTTACACGCTCTCGCTTGGTGCCGGCACCAGGAGTCGAACCCGGGACCTACTGATTACAAGTCAGTTGCTCTACCAGCTGAGCTATACCGGCTTCTTCATACGAGGCGCAGAAGTTTAATGAATACTGCGACGGTAAACAACACCGTTTTACGCTTTTCGTATGTACAACCGCTCTTTATTTCAGCAGTTGCACATATCTAGCGCTCAGTTGCGGACTTAGCTGGGCTCCAAAGTGACAAAGGAGCATCGCGCGTAACACGATCGGCTGTTTGTACGCTAGCTCCTGCCTGCCAATAAATCATCGCAGCAAGGAGCAGTGCAACAGCACTTAACGCCAAAGCAGTGGACTTCATTTATTTCCCTCAATAAGGTGGCCTAGTGCGATGAGCATACCTTCAAACACTAATAGTGGGCGTTTTTCAGCTTCGAGATGGCCTTCGAAATAAGGCGCATCTCCCCCCGTTATATATTGCGAGGCGCGCTCAACAGTTTGGCCAAACTCTTCACCGACATCATTGGCAAGCGCCACTAGCGCACGCAAACTGCCATGACTCACGCACTCACCCGTTGACAGCCCAAGACGTACTTCGCCGAGCTGAGATCGGGGAAAACTCACTGCGGCTGTTTGTTGCGCCAAAACATCACGCTGCAATCTCAAGCCAGGAAGGATATATCCCCCCTGATGCTTACCATTTCTCAGCACATCAATCGTGCAGGCTGTACCAGCATCGATTACGACCGCTTCGCCGCGCTTGGCAAAAGGCAGTAACGCAAGCCAACGATCAATCCCCAGCTGCTCGGGAAACTCATATGAAGTCGCCAGTAGGCCTGCATCGTATTGAAGCCGGAAAACCTGAATAGAAGGCAAATAACTTTTGAGCGTCGAACTAACTAGCTGATAGCTTTCTCGAGCGGCAACAGAGGCAATAGCCACTACTGTAATAGAGGTGGCATTACGCTCTAACCACACTGCAAGCGTATGATTATCGACGACCTCACCCACCAACTGCAGCGATTCGCCGTGAGCACATGCTTTTAAACGCGTATTGCCGAGATCTATTAATAGCTTCATGTATTTATTCGCACACTTACTTCGCCAGAATGGCAACGCACTATTTCAGAGTTGCATTCAATTAGTAAGGCGCCCTGCTCATCAATTCCATGAGCGATACCCTCACGCCATTCACCTTGATGCTCGAAGCTAACTAATAGCCCAAAAAGTGCATCGTAACTGGGCCAGAGCTGGCGCCACGATACCAGCCCAAAACGACTAAAATCTGTCAGCATCTGGATTAAGTTGCTGCAAAGTACGGCTAATAACGCATGGCGATCGTAGTCAATACTCATGTCTTGTAACGATGCTACAGGCCTTGCCAGAAGTTGCTTTTCAGAATCTAACAGCAGCTCATTTATACCGAAGCCAATAATTAAGCGGCTAGGGCCCTCCGCCATGGCATCCATTTCAACCAAAATACCACCCAGCTTCTCTCCATGCAGCCACAAGTCATTTGGCCACTTCAACTCAACGGGCCATCCCAGCTGACGCAAGCTAGATGCCAGGCTTAGACCTACAGCAATAGCCACACCTACCCACGCAATTGGACCCTGAGCAGACACAAGGCCGATGCTTGCCGTAATTTGCCGACCCGGTAGGCTCATCCATTCCCGCCCACGACGCCCCTGACCTTTCTGCTGAAAATCAGTCACTGCAATATGCATCTCTCCAAGTGCTGCTTGAGAAATGTGCTCGCGCATCCAAATATTTGTTGAGTCAACACGATTAAGTACAAGGCAACTTGTTAAGGCTGTTAGGCCGTTTAAGTGAACCTTTAATATCGATTCATCCCACCATGCGTAGCGATAAGCAAGTTTGTAGCCCACTCGCGGCAATGCCTCGATCAGCACTCCGGACTCTCTAAGGGTATTAATGCGCTTTGCAATCGCTGCGCGCGTACAGCCAAACCGTTCGGCAAGGCGCTCACCAGATGTGGGTTCGTCGGCAGATAGCGCAAGCAATAACGATAACGGCATGGGTTCGCCAGAAAACTAAACAATGGTGGCTGATCATAGCGTTGAAAGCATGCCCCGTAAAAGCAACTTACAGTCGTATACGAGTCCCAGCGGGTGTGAGTTGCGTGCCCTTTCTCAAATTTCAGGCAGCAAAAAGCCCCCGTCATTTCTGACGAGGGCTGTTGCATTA
>NZ_CEYEMI010000013.1:0-59374 GCF_982810325.1 Paraperlucidibaca sp. | reverse complement strand
TGTTTCGCTACCGAAGCAGCGCTGGTGTGGGGCGCATTATAGGGATGCCTGAGAGCGTGTAAAGTGCTTTTTGACATATTTGTTTCAACCGCTCAATTTCTCAGCAAAACCATGCCATTTTGTACGAACCATGAGCGATTTAGCGACTTTGCTCATGCTCTCGGCATTCACCATTAGCGCAGCGTAACGCGCGCTATCGCCTTTTTACCGGCTTGAATCACGCAACTATCGCCACGCTTCATTGAAAAGCCGTCAATTGCTGGCTGGCCATCAATGTATACAGCCCTGCGCGTAACAACATCTTTTGCAGCCGCCGAGTTACGAACTAAGCCGGCACGATTAAGAATCGCTACCAAATAGATTGGCTCATCGGACTCCATGACTACGTCTACATCCGGTACATCCGCAGGAATATCACCCATGCGCAGCACATTGCCTGCCGCTTGCGGTGCTGCCGCTGCTGCTTCGGCCGAATGAAAACGCGTGACAATCTCTTCAGCTAATAGCTTTTTCGCCTCTTGCGGATTTTTGCCCGCAGCTACCTCTGCCTGCAAAGCCTCAACCTCTTCAATGCTGCGGAAACTTAGCAATTCAAAATAGCGCCACAGCACGGTATCGGGGATAGAAAGCAGCTTTTGGTACATCTCACCCGGCGCATCGGAGACGCCAACGTAATTGCCCAAGGACTTTGACATCTTCTGCACGCCATCGAGACCCTCGAGAATAGGCACAGTGATACAGACTTGAGCAGCCTGGTCATAACGGCCTTGCAGCGTACGACCCATGAGTAGGTTGAATTTTTGATCGGTGCCGCCTAGCTCGACATCAGCTTTTAGTTCAATTGAGTCATAGCCCTGCAATAGTGGGTAGAGGAACTCATGAATAGCTATCGGCTGCTGCGCCGCAAAGCGCTTAGTGAAGTCATCGCGCTCCATCATGCGAGTAACGGTGTACTGCGCTGCCAAGCCAATTAAGTCACTTGCCGACAACTTCGCCATCCACTCCGAGTTAAACACCACGCGCGTGCGTGCAGGGTCCAGAATTTTGAACACTTGCTCGGCATAGGTCTTAGCGTTTTGCGCGACCTGCTCCTCGGTTAATGGCTTGCGGGTGATATTTTTGCCGGTAGGGTCGCCAATGCGGCCCGTAAAATCGCCGATCAAGAAAATGACTTCATGCCCAAGATCTTGAAATACCTTGAGCTTATTGATCAGTACTGTGTGGCCCAAGTGCAAATCTGGAGCAGTAGGATCAAAGCCCGCCTTTATACGTAGTGGCCGGCCTTCGCGGAGCTTTGCTAGCAAGTCGGCTTCAGGGATGATCTCTTCAGTGCCGCGCATGATGAGCGCGAGCTGTTGTTCGGGTGTCATAGGCTTAAGCTTTTTGTCATGGCGGTCATAAAAACCAATGGTCAGAGTTTAGCACTCTGCTGCGCCGACGCCACGCTAAGCCTGCTAGAGTTCATTGCACCGTTTATTGTTTTGGAGGCGCCATGTCTGCGCTGTTTATTGGTCTAATGTCTGGCACCAGTGTCGACGCTCTAGATGCCGCACTAGTGGACTTCAGCAATGAGCGTGTGCCGCGGCTTATTGGAGAGAAAAGCCATATCTGGCTAGCTGATGAGCGCCAAGAGTTGCTTGCATTAGCTGCAGGATGCGCAAATGAGATTGATCGCAGCGGGCGCGCTGGGCAATGGTGGTCAGAGCGAGCAGCCGCGCTGATTAATGAGCTGCTTGCAGAGCATCAGTTAAGTCCTAGCGATGTGCGCGCCATTGGCAGCCACGGTCAAACACTGCGCCATCGCCCTCACGGCGACCACCCATATACGCTACAAATTGGCGACCCTTGCTTATTAGCAGAACTAAGCGGCATATCTGTGGTGGCACAATTTCGTCAGCGCGATATGGCGGCAGGCGGCCAAGGCGCACCTTTAGTGCCCGCGTTTCATCAAGCAATTTTTGCCCAAAGCGAGCGCTGCGTGGTGGCACTTAATTTAGGCGGCATTGCTAATATAAGTGTCATGCAGCCAGGTCGTGGCGTGCGCGGCTACGACACAGGGCCCGCCAGCATGCTGCTCGATGGCTGGTGTCAGCGTCATACCAGCAAGGCTTATGACGAAGATGGGCGCTGGGCCGCTAGCGGCACCTGCCATCAGGGGCTACTTGATGCGCTACTAGCGATGCCCTACTTTTCGGCACCGGCGCCGAAAAGTACCGGCCGCGAGAGCTTTGGCATGAGCTGGCTAGAGCAGCAGTTGGTACTAGTAGGCACAGACATCAAACCCGAAGATGTGCAAGCAACACTGCTCGCCCTAACAGCGACGACAGTTGCGGATGCGATTTTGCGGGAAGCGCCAAGTGGCGAGCTCATTTTATGTGGTGGCGGCGCCAATAACACCGCGCTCTGCCAAGCCATTGCGGCAAAACTTACACACTGGCAGTGCAAACGCAGCGAGGCTTATGGCTATCCGGCGCAAGCTATTGAGGCGATGGCTTTTGCGTGGTTGGCGATGCGCTTTACCCAAGGCTTAAGCGGCAATGTGCCCGAAGTAACCGGCGCACGAGGCGCTCGCGTGCTGGGCGGATACTTTCCAGCCTAGACAGACACTAGGCTGGAGCTATCGCTAGATTGAAAACGACGAGCCGCAACCGCAAGTCGATTGCGCGTTGGGATTGTGGATGACAAATTGCGAGCCATTCAAGCCCTCGACATAGTCAACTTCAGACCCCACGAGATATTGATAACTCATAGGATCGACGAGCATCTCGACATCACCATTGGCAAAGCTGGAGTCGCCGTCTTTTACTTCGTCATCGAAAGTGAAGCCGTAAGAGAAGCCCGCGCAGCCACCGCCCGTGATATAGACGCGAAGTCGCAACGCTGGGTTATTTTCGCCCTCGCGTAATTTACGTACCTTGTCCGCTGCTTTGTCAGAAAGCGCTAAAGCGGCAGTTTGTTCACTCATGACTTTCACCTAGATAGTGCAAAAAAGCCTGTTGCAGGCTGCGCATTATACTGCGCGAACATTTGTCACTGGGCGAGCCTGCTCTGCATCAGCTTTTGACTCAGCCTTAGATGATGCATTTTTCGGCGAGGACTGCTCAGCAGATAGCACGCAAAGGCGACCAACCACCTCTGCACCCAATTGCATTTCCATATTCTGATACGTTACTACGCCATGAACACGGGCGCCTTTGGCCAATTCAAGATGGCCCGAGCAAGTAATATTGCCATGTACCGTACCGCTAATAATGGCATTAGGCACGTCGATGTCGCCTGCGACATGGCCATGAACCATTAAGCAACCTTCTTTAGAGTTGATATTGCCCTCTATACGCCCTTCAACATGAAGGCCGCCAACAAAGCTAATATTTCCTTGGATGGTTGATTGGCTGCTAATAAAGCTATGGTCTTTATAGGCAGCTGGATCATTTTTACTCTTCTTAAACATAGCTCACACCTTAACGAGTCTTAATTTCCCATTTGTAGCGCCGATCTAAACTGTTGGCGCCACTGCGAACTTGTACGTCTACACGCTCCGGGTTGAAGCCATCGGGTAGACGCCATTCGCCACTAAATTGCTGGTAATAACGCAATGTAAATCGCGGCTGATCGACAGGCAGCTCAATTTGACGGCTGCCGGCACTGACTTTCACCTTAACACGCCCTTCAGTCGCATTGCCGGATGCGTTGCTACGCACAATCAATAATCGGTAGCGCACGACCTTCGGATCTTTGGTCGGCAGCAACTCAAACAGCTCGATGGCCAGCGGCACATTGGCAGCTTTCTGCGATGTCATGCGCTTATAAAACGTAACGCGACTCTCCAGCGCTGACATGCCAGCCAGCAACTCTTGGTTATCTTCCTGCAAGCGTTGCGAAGCGGCATCGATAATATCGTACTCTTTGGCCTTTACAGCGACGCGCTCACGCTCATTAGACAAGCGCTTCTCGTAACTGTCGCGCAGCTTCTGCAAACTGCTCTCATGATCGGCGCCTAGTGATTGATTCACTAACTGGCTGGCAAAAAAACCAACGGCCGCCGCAACTATAGCAATAGTGAGCATACCCCAAGCACTAGTGAAAAAAGCAATGACTGGCCCGCGTACTGTTGGCATATAACGCCTGATGGCATCTCGCTTAGCCATCAGGGTAACAAGCCAATGTGCGCTAGGCCCATACGTTCATCAAAGCCAAACATCAGGTTCATGTTTTGTACGGCTTGGCCGGCAGCACCTTTAACTAGGTTGTCGATGACCGAAAGTATGACGACGGTGTCGCCACCTTGAGGCTGATAGACCGCCAAACGGCAAGTATTGGCGCCACGAACGCTACGAGTTTCTGGCAGGCTGCCGGCTGGCATGACATCGACAAAAGGCTCATCTGCATAGGCCGCCTCAAACAGTGCCTGCAAGTCGTCCACAGGCTTGATCAAGCGCGCATAAAGCGTAGAGTGAATTCCGCGAATCATTGGTAATAAATGTGGCACAAACGTCAAGCCAACCGGAGCACCATGTGCTAGCGCCAAGCCTTGCTTAATTTCGGGCAAGTGGCGGTGACCAGCAACGCCATAAGCCTTGAAGCTCTCGCCGGCCTCGGCCATCAGCGTGCCAATCTCAGCTTTACGGCCAGCGCCGGAAGCACCCGACTTCACATCGGCCACGAGCGCATCTGTAGCAATGACACCAGCATTGATCAAAGGCAGAAAACCAAGTTGCACTGACGTTGGGTAGCAGCCAGGGTTCGCAACCAGGCGCGCACCTTTAATGGCCTCGCGATTGACTTCAGGCAGACCGTAGACGGCCTCGGTGAGCAGGTGTGGGCAGCTGTGCTCCATGCCATACCATTTCGCCCATTCCACAGGATCTTTAATGCGAAAGTCGGCGGCCAAGTCGATGACACGCACGCCGGCGGCCAGCAACTCGGGCACTTGCTTCATGGCAATGCCATTGGGCGTGGCAAAAAAGACTACGTCGCATGTCGACAAAACAGCAGTGGATGGTTCCGAGAAAGCGATGTCGACATAGCCGCGTAGGTTCGGATAAAGCGCCGATACAGCCTGACCCGCCTCGCCACGCGACGTAATCGCCGTCAGCTCAACTTCAGGATGCAGCGCTAATAAGCGCAGTAATTCAACACCGGTATAACCCGTGCCACCTACAATTCCGACCTTTATCACGACTGCTCCTCGCTTGCTGGCTTGAAAAACTTCAGACAGGCCAAGGATTATCGGGAAACCACGGCCATAGGGCAAACGTTCCTAGTGTTTTTTCTTGCCAACTAGCCTAGCGCCGCCATTATTGGCAGACTGCGGGCCTTGCTAGGAGACGTTCATGCTGTGGATTAAAGCCTTTCATATCATCGCTGTGGTGTGCTGGTTTGCTGGCCTATTTTATTTGCCGCGACTATTTGTCTATCACAGCGAAAGTCAGGATGAGATCAGCCATGATCGTTTCGTCATCATGGCGCGGCGTCTATACAACGGCATTATGATGCCCTCGATGATTGCCAGCGTCGTGCTCGGCCTCTGGCTATTGGTGTTGGTATGGCCGGCATATGGCCATCAAGCTTGGCTGCACGCAAAGCTTGCGTTGGTGCTCCTGCTCTTGGCCTATCACCTCTATTGCAACCGCTTGCGCATTGCTTTGGCGGAGCGGCGTAGCCAGCACAGCAGTCGCTATTTTCGTATTTTCAATGAATTGCCGGTGCTGGCCTTGGTCGTCATTGTGATCTTGGTGGTGGTGAAACCCATATGAATTCCATGCGCCCAGTGACTTTATGCTTTTCTGGCCTAGACCCTTCCGGCGGCGCCGGCCTGCAAGCAGACATTGAAGCGATTGCTGGCCTTGGTGGCCATGCGGCCGTGGTGTGCACCGCACTCACTGTGCAGGACAGCCAAAGCGTTTATGACTTCTCATTGGTCGATACCAAGCTACTCATTGCTCAAGCTGAAGCGGTGCTGGCTGACCTGAATGTGGTGTCGGTAAAAATTGGCATGCTGGGCTCGCGAGCTGTGGTTGAGGCTATTTTCGCGCTTCTGACCAAGCATCCGCACATTCCGGTGGTGCTCGACCCTGTGCTCTCAGCCAACGCCGGCGGCAACTTAGCGCACGATGATTTACGCGCCGCATTGGTCGCCGTGCTGCCACAAACAGCGGTGATCACGCCGAATACATTGGAGCTACGCCGCCTCGCTGCCTGCGAAGATGATGCCGAGGCGATCCGTGTATTAAGCCAAGCTGGCGCATCGGCTATTTGGGTAACTGGCGGTCACGAGCCCGGCAATCAGCTAGTCAATCGACTTTATATAGATGGTGAGCTGACACTAGAGACATCACAAGCTCGGCTCGATGGTGAGTTTCACGGCTCGGGCTGCACACTGGCGGCAACATTAAGTGCGGCGATGGCACGCGGGCTTTCTGTGCGCGACGCCGTACCATTGACCGAAAGCTTTGTGCGCCAAGCTCTGCTGCACGCCGACCGGCCTCGCGATACTGGCCAATTCATTCCAAACCGCTTGGCTGCTCTAACGCAAAAACCTATGCGTATTCACGGCATCTATGCCATTACCGATGCCAGCCTTGGCGATGAGCTGCTGACGAAGGCGCGTTTAGCGCTGATCGGCGGCGTTCGTGTGCTGCAATATCGCGATAAAAGCTCAGATCAGGCTAAGCGCTTGCGCGAAGCTTCGGCATTGGCCGTGATATGTCGCGAATTCGGCGCTATGTTTATCGTCAATGATGACATTGCGCTAGCTCAAGCTACCGCCGCCGACGGTGTCCATCTTGGCCAAAGTGATGGCCAAGTGGCGCATGCGCGTGCTGTATTGGGGCGAGCCGCCATTATCGGCGTTACTTGCCACAATGATTTAAGCCTTGCCCGAAATGCTGTCGCCGCCGGCGCAGACTATCTTGCGTTTGGCGCCATGTTCGCATCACCCACGAAGCCTCAGGCGCAACTTTGCAGCCTCGATATTTTACGCGCCGCACGCGCAGAATTTTCCCTGCCGCTGGTAGCGATTGGCGGCATTAGCGTCGATACTATCGCGCCTATCCGCAATGCTGGCGCCGATGCCATCGCAGTTATTAGCGAGCTCTGGCGCAGCGATGACACCATCACGCGCAGCCAGCGCCTGACCCAGGAGATTTACACCCAATGAGCAGCAATCGATCCGAAGCGCTTTTTGCCGCCGCCTGCAAACACATTCCCGGTGGCGTGAATTCGCCCGTGCGCGCTTTTCGTGGCGTCGGCGGTAACCCGATATTTTTCTCGCGCGCTCAAGGTGCCTACCTTTTTGACGCCGATGACAATTGCTATATCGACTATATCTGCTCATGGGGTCCAGCGATTTTGGGTCATGCTCATCCCGATGTGATTCGCGAAGTTCAAGAAGCGGCAACATTAGGTTTATCGTTTGGCGCGCCAACGGAAGTTGAAGTGGAAATGGCGGACATCGTCTGTGAACTCATGCCATCGATGGATTTAGTGCGCATGGTCAGCTCTGGCACCGAGGCCACCATGAGCGCCATTCGCCTAGCGCGCGGCTTTACCGGCCGCGATGTCTTGGTGAAATTTGAAGGCTGCTATCACGGCCACTCCGACTCGCTGCTGGTGAAGGCCGGCTCAGGCGCACTAACTTTAGGCGTGCCAAGCTCTGCCGGCGTGCCCGCCAGCATTGCGCAACACACCATTACTCTGCCCTACAACGACCTCGATGCCGTGCGTGATTATTTCCGCGAGCATGGCGACAAGGTTGCCTGCATCATCGTTGAACCTGTCGCCGGCAATATGAATTTGATTCCGCCGCGTCCTGGCTTCTTGCAAGGCCTGCGCGAAGTCTGCGATCAATCCGGCAGCGTGCTTATTTTTGATGAAGTGATGACTGGTTTCCGCGTTGCTCTCGGCGGTGCGCAAGCGCTTTATGGCGTTAAACCCGACATCACCACGCTGGGCAAAATCATTGGTGGCGGCATGCCAGTAGGCGCTTTCGGTGGCCGTCGCGACATCATGGAATGTATCGCGCCATTAGGCCCGGTTTATCAAGCTGGCACGCTCTCGGGCAACCCAATTGCCATGCGTGCTGGCTTAAAAACACTGTCGCTCATACGCCAGCCCGGCTTTCATGAGCAACTAAGCGCGCGCACGAAAGCGCTTTGCGAAGGTCTCGAGGCTGCAGGTCGTAAGGCTGGCGTACCCATCAGCACGCATCATATTGGCGGCATGTTTGGCTTCTTTTTCAGCGAAACGCCGGCGTGGTCATTTGCCGAGGCAACGCAGGGCGACACCGAGTATTTCAAGGCATTCTTCCACGCCATGTTGGCTGAGGGCGTGTATTTGGCACCGTCGGCTTTCGAGGCGGGTTTTGTCTCTATCGCGCACACCGAGTCTGACATTAGCAATACCATCGCCGCAGCTGAACGCGCGCTGATGGCGACTCGTCGCTAAGTCATGACAGGCCGCCAGCGTCTCTGCATAGCTATTGTGCTATCGGCGCTGGCGCATGTGCTGACATTCACCGATATCGAATGGTCATGGCCGTGGCAGGACGAAAGCAGCGATGAAGTATTGTCGAAAAAACCTGCCGAAGAGCTCAAGCGCGTCAAACTTGCCTTCGCCAAACCTAAGCCAGAAAGCGAATGGCCGGTGGTGTATTTACTCAAGCCAGATGCGCCGGTAATCGTTGAGCAAGCCAAGCCTGTAGCGGCCAAGCCAAAGACGACTCCCAAGCCTGAAATTATCGTCAAAGCTACCGAGCCCACCATCAGTGACGACTTACTCAATGAGATCGTTGCTGATGCTCCGGCGCCTGAAATCATTGAGCCAGCACCAAGCTTTCCAGTGCAAGTCACCGCTCTGCAGCGTGCGAGCTATTACGGCTTCCAACTCAAGCTCACCCAGCAATGGTTTATGGAAGGCTTTCGCTACGCCATCATCAACAATGCTAGCAAATTCGGCTTCACCGCTACGCTCAGCAGTGAGGGTCAGGTTTCGCCAGAAGGTTTACACCCCGAGCATTACCGCCTCCTACTGAATAACGACCTGAAGCAGTACGCAGACTTTGATCGCGACGCCGGTGTGGTAATACATGGCAAGGCTGGACATCGAGAGACGGCGCCAATAACTCCCGACTTTCAAGACATGGCAAGCCTGCCCTACCACGTGGCTGTGAGCTATAGCGGCGAGGCTGAAAAACGCCTCATGGTCACCACGGGTAGCTCCGTGTATGAAATTGCACTTAATATCATTTCTGAAGATCAACTTAAGCTGCCTGGCGGCGTACTGCGCACCATTCATCTCACTGGTTCACGCATTCGCAGCGATGGCACACGCCAAAGCGGTTACGACATCTGGCTAGCGCCAGGCCTGCGTAATTTCCCAGTGAAGTTTCGCGGCCCCGATAGCAAGGGCAATATCCTAGAAATGGCAGTGATGACTCTGATGTTCGATGGCAAGGCCGTGTTTGGCAAAGATGTAGTGTTTGAACCCACCTCGGCAAGCGAGGATGCGCTGCCGGAGAGTATGTTGCCTGAGATCATTGGCAACACTAATGCACTGCCGGAACCAAGCACTACCGAGTCGCCACCAGTGCCCGAACCCACTGCAGAGGACGCCTTAATAGGCAATAAGACGCCCGCAGCTAGCGACGACTCAGCGGAATAGATTCATCACGCCATCGACCATGGAGTCGATGAAGCCGGGGATGCCGCCAGTGGCACATGGCGTCATTTCTTGTGGCCGCGATTTAGCCGCCACGGGGATGCGCACACCGCCACACTCAGCATTACTTAGACGACCTGTTGATGGATCTAGCCATTCCCACGCCACATCGGCAGGCATATCAGGCGCATGATAACTTGGCGATAAACGCGCCATCATATCGGTCCATACCGGCAATGCGCCTGTGCCACCTGACAGGCCAGTGGAGCTATTGTCATCACGACCCAACCAGACCACACCTAACAGGTCGCCAGCCGAGCCAGCAAACCAGCTATCGCGCAAATCATTCGTTGTGCCTGTCTTGCCGGCAACTACTGTGCTGCTCGGCAAGCGCCGATACGCCGACGCGGCTGTACCAGCGCGCGCGACCTGCTCAAGGCCATAATGCAGAACATAGGTATCGGCGGGGTCAACGACTTGTCGACGCTCACCGGCAAAGCGTTGCAAAGTCTGGCCGTCAGAATCAACGACTTCACGAATGCTCTGAATCGGTGAGCGCACACCAGTTAACAAGACCTGATACAAATGTAAAACCTGTATTGGCGATTGATTCAAAGCACCTAGTAGTAACGATGGGTAGCTTTGCAGGTCACCCTCAACACCGAGCTGACGCAATGTATTGATGAAAGCAGGCAAGCCAACGGTCATGCCCAAGCGCACAGCGGCTTGGTTATACGAGCTAGCCAAAGCCGTTCGTAATGGTACCGAGCCGTGGCTTTGCTTATCGTAGTTTTGCGGCTCCCAGCGCTTACCTGAGTCACTCACAACTTCTACTGGGTCGTCACTAATCGGGGTTTGCCAGGTGTATTGACCCGTGCTCAATGCTGTTAAATATATAGCCGGCTTCAGTAGTGAGCCAACTTGGCGCGAGGCATCGATGGCGCGGTTATAGCCAGTAAAAACACCCGTACCGCCAATTAAGGCACGCAGTTCGCCGCTGCGCAGATCAGCCGCTAGCACAGCACCTTCGAGTTTATCTAGCTTGCGGCCTTGCTTGCGAAGACGTGCGACGGTATCGCGCAGGGCAGCATCAGCGGCATTTTGCACCCGTGGATCGAGCGTGGTGTAAATGCTCAGCCCTTGGCTGGTGAGATCATCTGATTTATAGCTTTCGCGCAGCTGTCGGCGCACAACATCGAGAAAGTCGGGATAAAGATTGTTCGATGCCGATGGCTTAGCGATTACGCCCAAGGGCTTATTCATCGCGACATCACGATCGGGCGCACTGAGCTTATCTTCACGATATAAGTTATCGAGCACGATGTTGCGGCGCTGCAGGGCACGCTCTTGGTTACGGCGCGGATTGTAATACGAGGGGCCTTTTACCATGCCAACGAGTAACGCCACTTGCGGCAAAGACAACTCAGACAATGGCTGGCCAAAATAAAACTCCGCAGCCAAGCCAAAACCATTAATTGAGCGAGTGCCTTGCTGACCAAGATTCACTTCATTGAGATAGGTTTCTAAAATTTCAGACTTGCTGTAATGCGCCTCAAGCAGCAACGCCATCAGGGCTTCATTGACTTTACGTGTGAGTGAACGCTCATCGCTTAGGTAGAAGTTTTTCACCAGCTGCTGCGTCAGCGTACTGCCACCTTGGCGTACCTGACCGCTAGTAATGTTGACCCAGACTGCGCGCATAATACCGCGCAGCGAAATGCCAATATGCTGATAAAAGCGCTGATCTTCAGTGGCCAATAATGAATCGACTAGATGCGGCGGCGCTTCTTTTAACTGAATCAGAATGCGGTCTTCGTTTTGGCTAGGATAAATACCGCCAATCACTAAAGGCTCCAGACGCACACTGCCGCGCTGACCAACGCGTGTGCTGGCCAGCTCCACCAAACGATTTTGCTGAAAACGAATACGTAATAACTGACTAGGTTCGCGACCGTCGCCAAAGGCAAAGCCACGGCTATGAATAAACAGCGTATTGCCATCAACATCGTAAGTGCCAGAAGAAGGCGCACCGGCGAGGCGCCTATAATTCAACAGGCGCAGCTCATCCTCAACGCTTTGCTGTGACAGCTGCTCACCCTTAGTAAGCACCAATGGCCGCGCATAAACGCGGGCCGGAATCGCCCAGCGCTTGCCTTCAAACTTCTCACGCACGATGCTATCTAAATGCATGATATAGGCGCCGCCACCAACGACACCGATCAAGGCGATCAACATAAAAACTAAGACAGCCGCTGTTTTTAAACGACCGCTAGAAGCTGGAGTTTTGGCCACGCAGAACATCCACAAAAAGAGAATAGGTCGCATTGTACTCATGCCAATGCGGTAGCGGAAACACTGTCATCTGGCAGAAAGCGTGAGCATCTCTATAATGCGCGCTGAAATTCACTGAACTAATGAGATCGCCATGAGCCGCCGCTTCGATATTTATGCCATTGGCAACGCCCTAGTCGACCTCGAATACGCTGTTGATGAAGACTTCTTGAGCCAGCACGGCATTGAAAAGGGCGTGATGACCTTGGCTGAAGCCGATGCTCAAGCCGCGCTATTGAACGCACTTGATGCTAATGCACCGCGCCTAAAGCAGGCCAGCGGTGGCTCGGCCGCCAATAGCATCATTGCCGCCAGCGCCATGGGTGCTCGCTGCTTCTATCACTGCAAAGTCGCAAATGACGCGCTCGGCACACTCTATCGCGATGATCTACTCGCCGCCGATGTCAGCACCAATCTGAAGGAAGTACGTCCCGAAGGCGTCACCGGCACCTGCGTAGTCATGGTCACGCCAGACACCGATCGCACCATGAATACTTACTTGGGCATTACCGCCGAAGTCTCGCGCGCCGAGCTCGACCCAGAAGCGCTGCAAGACAGCAAATGGCTGTATATCGAAGGCTATCTGTGCACCTCAGATTCGGCTCGCGATGCCGTCGCGCACGCACACGAGCTGGCGAAAGCGGCCGGCGTTAAACGCGCACTGACGTTTTCTGACCCCGCCATGGTGCAATACTTCCTGCCTCAGCTTAAGACACTGCTAGCCGATGGCGTCGATTTACTATTTTGCAACGAAGATGAAGCTCGTGGCTTTGCCGGTTGCGATGACCTTGATCAAGCCCTCATTACCCTGCGCGGCGTGGCTGAGCGCGGCATCATCACCTGTGGCAAAAACGGCGCTTGGGTCTGGACCCAAACTAGCGTGCTAGAACTGCCTGCCTGTCCCGCCACGCCGGTGGATACACTAGGCGCTGGCGATAGCTTTGCTGGTGCGGTGCTGTATGGTTTAAGCCAACGCTGGACGTTTGAAGATTGCGCACGCTTAGCCATGCGCACTGCCGCTCAAGTGGTGTCGCAGTTTGGCCCACGCTTGAGTATTGAACAATATCGCGCGCTGCTCAGCGCTGATTAGGAGGAGCAATGGGTTTTCGTTTATGCGCCAACGCCGATTTAGTTGAAAATGAGGCCCGCGCCTTTCGTTCTCCAGCTGGTGAAGTCATCGTGGTAAACCGCGATGGCCAAACCTACGCTTATCAAAATAGCTGCCCACACTTAGGGATTAATCTCGAGTTTAATCCCGACGAATTCATGGACAGCGAGAACTATTTTCTCATTTGCAGCAACCATGGCGCGTTGTTTCAAGTTGAAGATGGCCTCTGTGTTAGCGGCCCCTGCCAAGGAGAGTCCTTACTCAGCGTTCCCATCCAAATACAGGACGGATTCATCGAATTAATCGAACAATAGTTTGTTAACGCGCAAATAACGCTGTTTTGTTTGCGCCCCTGTCAATGCTCTGCTATAGAGAGCGATTATCTGCGTGAGAAAGAACAATGCCTACCCGCACTACTGAAAAAAAGGCTACTGCGGCCACCAAAACTAAGAAAAAACCAATTGGTATCGTCCTCATTCACGGTGTTGAACCGTATAAAGAAACCAAAGGTGAAGATTATTTAGGTGCGCCTCAGCGTAAGCATTTTCGTGAAATTTTAATTTCATGGAAACGCGAGTTAATGCAGGAAGTGGACCGTACTGTGCACCACATGAAGGATGAGTCTGGCAGCCTGCCCGACCCCAACGATCGCGCCACGCAAGAAGAAGAGTTCTCTCTTGAGCTCCGCACGCGTGATCGTGAGCGCAAACTGATCAAGAAAATCGATCAAATGCTCGATCGCATCGAAAAAGATGACTACGGCTACTGCGATGATTGCGGCATCGAAATCGGCATTCGCCGCCTAGAAGCCCGCCCTACTGCAACCCTGTGCATCGACTGTAAGAGCCTGCAAGAAATCAAGGAAAAGCAGCTGGTTGGTGGTTAACCGCGTTATCGGCCGGTTCGCGCCCTCGCCAACCGGCCCGCTACACTTCGGATCTCTTCTTGCTGCAATCAGCAGCTATGCCAGCGCCAAACATCAGGGCGGCCTCTGGCGACTTCGCATCGACACCATCGACCCACCTCGTGAACAAGCTGGCGCAGCTGACAGTTTTATTAGCACGCTCGAGGCGCATGGCCTGCACTGGGACGGCGATATCGTTTGGCAGCATCAACGCATTGCGCGCTACCGAGAAGTATTGGCCGAGCTCATTGCCAAAAACTTAGTCTATGCCTGCGATTGCTCACGTAGCGCTCGCGCTGAAGCCGGCGTGCTCGACTGCTTAGGCCCGTGCCGGCATGGCGAGCATCACCCTAATGCTAGCGATGCCGCTTGGCGTCTGCGATCGCCTGCCACTGCAAGCACCTATCATGACCGCCTACACGGTGAACTGTCTGAGCTACTAAGCCGCAGCTGCGGCGATGCCATACTTTGGCGGCGCGATGACTTACCGGCTTATCAGCTCGCCACCGTTGTTGATGATCATGACATGAGCATTAGCGAAGTGGTTCGCGGCACTGACTTGCTCGACAACACGGCACGCCAGTGTCATCTCGCCGATAGCCTAGGCTGGGCACGACCGCAGTTTTTACACATCCCGATGCTTATTAACAGCACTGGCCAAAAGCTATCGAAGCAAAGCCATGCACTCGCGTTAAACAATAATCATGCCGCAGAGAATGTCTTTTTAGCGCTGCAACTATTGGCGCAGCAGCCGCCAGCTGAGCTTCGCCAAGCCTTTATCGACGAAATCATCACCTGGGCCGTGGCGCATTGGAGTGAGTCAGCGCTGCCAATAGGCGACATTAAGCAGCCCTGACTTTGCCCAATGAGCTAAAGCTGATACCGTGCCAACACGCACAATCGCTGCGTTTCGGAGCCCTCGCGTGTATATTGACCGCCTAATTTTGCTATTTGTTGCTGGCGCTTATTTACTCTCACCCGTGATCATTGATTGGTGGAGTGAGGGCGGCAGTGCGTGGTATCGCCCCTACACTATTTGGGCACTACTGATTGCCTTGGGCTATTGGGTAGCACGGAGCCGCGATTTAAATGATCTTTAGTCCTACCCTGCTATTTGCGCTAACCACCGCGTATTTGGGGCTCTTATTTTTTGCCGCTTACGCCAGTGAGCACGGCTGGATTCCTTTACGCTGGGTGCGCCATCCGGCAGTGTTTGTTTTGTCATTGGGCGTTTTTGTCAGCACCTGGGGCCTATTTGGTGCCGTGCAATTCGCGCGCGAAAGCGGCTTCAACTTTCTCACTTTTTATATTGGTCTAGCCGGCGCATTTCTCTTAGCTCCGGTATTTTTGCAGCCACTTTTTCGGCTTGCACGTAGTCATCAGCTCACCTCCTTACCGGACTTGCTCGCATTCCGCTACCGCAGCCAAGCCGCCGGCACGCTAGCAACTATCGCCATGTTAATTGGCGTCATGCCATTGCTCACCACGCAAATGCAAACCGTCGGCGAGGTCGCACGCATACTCACCGGCGGCACAAATACCAAGCTCATGGGCTTAGTATTTTGCGTGATGCTCATCGGCTTTACGTCGCTGTTTGGCGCTGGAGCAAAGTCGAGTCGCCATCAGGAAAATGATGGCCTTGTGGTGGCGATCGCGCTCGAGTCCGTGATTAAGCTCATTGCCATTTCGGCCGTTGGCCTCTACGCCTACTTCGGCGTGCTTGGTGGCAGCGCAGGCGTTAATGATTGGCTGAGTCATCACCCCGAAGCCTTGCGCAACCTATTTCAACCGTTAAAGGCAGGTTACTGGCACAGCCTTCTGTTGGTATTTTTCTTCGCCTCAGTGGTTATGCCCTGCCTCTATCACATGGCTTTTACGGAAAACCGCGAGCCGCGCAACTTGCTCACCGCCACCTGGGCCTTTCCGCTGTATCTGCTGGTGATGGCATTGGGCATTCCCATTATTTTATGGGCCGGACAGGCCATCGGCCTAGCAGACTTACCCGAGTTCTACAGCCTCGGCGTTGCTATCGAATCGCGCTCACCCGCCCTAGTTTTGCTGCTGTTTATTGGCGCACTAGCATCATCAAGCGGCATCTTAATTGTCACCACACTGGCACTGGCCAATATGACGCTAAACCATGTCATCTTGCCTTTACGCGGCTGGCCTACCGACGACGCACTTTATCTAGAAACTCAGCGCCAGCGCCGCTTTCTCATCGGCTTCATTTTGCTCGCAGCCTTTATGCTGTCTTGGCTGCCTGGTTTACGTCCCGACAGCACTGAAATGTCGATGCTGTCATTCGTTGCCATTTTGCAGTTAGCACCTAGTGTGCTGGCTCTACTGTTTTGGCCGCGCGCGACACGCTCGGGCATGCTCACAGGCTTGAGCTTTGGCATGGCAATTTGGATAGTCATGCTGGCGATTCCGTCACTATTTTTAGCCAACTTTGATAGCGGCAAGCTACTCGGCATTATCACCACATCGCGACTCGATCATTGGCAGGCCATGGGCATCATCGCCACCCTGGGCAATGGCATCGTCCTCGTCGTTGTCTCGCTATTACAGCCTCAATCTGCTGCCGATCGTGAAGTTGCCGAAGCCTGCTCAGTCGATAACCTCAGCAGCCCCGTGCGTTGGAGCTTGGCCGCCGACTCAGTGGACGCTTTTGTCAAAGCACTAACGCCAGCGCTCGGACCGCTAACCGCTGAGCGCGAAGTTGGCATGGCGCGCAATGATCTCAATATGGCCAGCACTGAACGCCGCCCCTATGCACTGCGCCGCCTACGCGATCAGCTCGGCGCCAACCTGTCTGGCTTATTGGGGCCAAGCTTGGCCATGGAGTTGCTCGACAAACATCTACCTCAACAAATCGTGCCGCAAAGCCCCGGCGAAGATATTCACTTTATTGAGTCACGCCTGGAGGAATATCGCGACAAACTTTCAGGGCTGGCTGCTGAGCTTGATACCTTGCGCCGTTTTCATCGCCAAACTCTGCACGACCTGCCATTAGGCGTATGTACGCTGGCGGGCGATCTTGAAGTGCTGAGCTGGAATCGCGCCATCATGGATATTACTGGCTGCGCCGATATCGAAGTTATTGGCTCGCGACTAAGTAGCCTTCCCGAGCCATGGAACCACACGCTGACGCAATTTCTTAACCAGCCAGGCGCGCTAGAATCGCGCCACCGCCTAAATGTCGATGGCCAAACTCGCTGGATTAACCTTCATCGCGCCATGATTGGCGACGCCGATGGCAGTGTAGTGCTGGTTATGGAGGAAATAACCGCCCTGCAACAGCTTGAGTCACGCCTGCACCATAGCGAGCGCTTAGCAGCAGTTGGTCGCCTAGCGGCTGGTGTCGCCCATGAAATCGGCAACCCAATTACGGGCATTGCCTGCTTAGCGCAAAACCTTAAAGCTGAGCATGCGATCGACCATGAAGTGCATGCGACCGCGCAAGACATTCTCGATCAAACCAAGCGCGTCACCAGCATTGTGCAGTCTTTAGTGGGCTTTGCTCGCACTGAGCATCATGTCGGCGGCGAGTTCGACAATGTGCCCTTGCTCGCCGTGGTCAATGAATCGCTGCATCTACTAAAACTCGCACCGGAAGCGCGCCAAGTTGATTTTCGAGTGCATATCGATAGCAGCCTAGGCGTCTATGGTGATGCCCAGCGCCTGTGCCAAGTCTTCATCAATCTTCTCGGCAATGCCCGCGATGCCAGCACGCAGTCAGGCCGAATCTTGGTTCGCGCTCGTCAGCACGGGCCATCACTGCGTATTGAGATTGAAGACTTCGGGCACGGCCTGCCCGATGGCGATTTGCGCGAACGCTTATTTGAGCCCTTTGTAACAACTAAGGCGCTCGGTGACGGCACAGGGCTAGGTTTAGCGCTAGTTCATGGCATCATTGAGGCACATGATGGTCGCATCCAATTAATCGATAAGCGCGATTACGATCAAGGCACCGGTGTGATTGTGCAAATCACGCTACCGGCCGCCAAACGCAATGAGGATATGAACGCGTGAGCAGTATTTTAGTCGTCGATGATGAACAGGTAATTCGCAGCGGCCTGAAGCGCCTATTGCAGCGTAATGGCTACGAAGTTGCCGAAGCCGGCAGTGTCGACGAGGCCTTGGCGCAGTCTTCTCCGGATTTATACGACCTGATCATTTCTGATTTACGGCTGCCTGGCCTGCCAGGCACAGCACTAATCGAGCGTGCAGGTGAAACGCCCGTGCTGATCATGACTAGCTTCGCCAGCATTCGCTCAGCCGTCGATGCCGTGAAAGCGGGCGCAGCTGACTACATTGCCAAGCCGTTTGATCACGATGACATGCTGATCACTATCGATCGCATTTTGCGCGAGCAGCGTTTGCGCCGACAAAATCGCGCCCTGCGTGCCGAGCAAGCGTTAGCCAAGCCCGATAGCGGCATCATTGGCAACTGCCCTGGGATGATAGAAATGCATCGACGCATCAGTCGTGTCGCCCCGCTTAACACCACTGTATTAATTTTAGGCGAGTCTGGCACCGGTAAAGAGCTAGTCGCGCGCGCATTGCATGAGCAAAGTCCACGTCGTGATGCACCGTTGATCTCGGTAAACTGCGCGGCCATTCCAGAGTCATTGATTGAGTCTGAATTATTTGGCCATGAAAAAGGCGCGTTCACCGGCGCTCAAGGCTTACGCAAAGGCTTGGTCGAGGCCGCTGATGGTGGCTCGTTATTTCTCGATGAAATCGGCGAATTGCCATTAGAAGCACAAGCGCGCTTATTGCGCCTGCTGCAAGAGAAAGAAGTCCGCCGCCTTGGTGCTACACAAACGCGCAAGGTCGATGTGCGCCTGATTGCCGCCACGCATCGCAACCTAAAGCAGCTCGCCAGCGAAGGCCTGTTTCGCGAAGACTTATTTTTTCGCCTCAATGTGATGGAGCTGTCACTGCCTCCGCTGCGCGATCGGGGCGACGACATTCTCACCATTGCTGATCAGTTATTAGTGAGAACCATTGAGCGAGTTGGCTCGAAACCCCTAACGTTCACCCCTGAGGCTCGGGAGGCAATGGCGCATTATCATTGGCCAGGCAATATTCGTGAGCTGGAAAATGCCATCGAGCGAGCCGTTATTTTGACCGAAACTGAGGTTATTACGCCCAGCTTACTAGCCATTGAGTCCGCTTATCCCACCCGGCAAACTCAAACAGTACAGGTCGATGATGACCCACCTACAGGGCTATCCCTCGAGGACTATTTTCAGCACTTCGTCTTAGAACATCAGGACCAAATGTCTGAAACAGAGTTAGCACAAAAGCTTGGCATTAGTCGCAAGACGCTCTGGGAACGACGCCAGCGCTTAGGCATTCCTCGACGCCGTTGATCACAAAATAGTCGCGCATGTTACGTTACCTATCTACACAAACTAAGTCAGTAAGTAACACTTTAGTCTGATGCCACACACACAATCATATCCAACAAATTTACAAGTCGATGATTTATCTGAAATAACTAGAATTATTGAAAGTTGGCACAGTACCTGCTTTATGTAATTGCGGAACAATAAAAATAAGCCGCTTGTCGGGTAACCGGCACTATAAAAAAAGCGCTCGCCAGGATGTGAGACTGCAAAAGCCAAGGATGCTCGGGCAAAAATAATAAAAGAAGCCCAAATAATAAGACGGTCATAAACCGCACACCGTTCAGCGTACGCGGGAGGTAACCCCTCCCGCCTTGCGTTCTAAACCAAGCCCTAACATACAGTCGGATATCAACCTGCTATCATGCGCACCTTATTTACAAGGCTCGAGATGCAAGTATGTTGAAGTGGCTAAATCGCTGGCGAAATCAGGGCAAACACCTGACACGGCTCAAGCCGGTAGTAATCCCACGCGACCAGCACTCAATCTCTCGAAAGAACCTCAGTCCCGCAGCAGTCAAAACACTGTATCGCCTACAAGATTGTGGCTTCGATGCCTATCTTATTGGTGGCGGCGTACGCGACGTTTTGCTTGGCTTATCTCCTAAAGATTTCGATATTGCCACCAACGCTAAGCCGGAAGATGTGAAGCAAGTGTTTGGCAGCCAGTGTCAGATTATTGGTCGCCGCTTTCGCTTAGCCCATGTCCGCTGGGGCCGCGAAGTCATTGAAGTTGCCACGTTTCGCGCCAATCATGCCGATGGCGATGATCAAAGCGCTCGCACCAATGCCGATGGTCGCATCTTGCGCGATAACGTCTGGGGCAGCATCGAAGAAGATGCCGCCCGCCGTGACTTCACTATCAACGCTGTTTATTACCGCATTGCCGATTTCTCATTGTGGGATTTCGCCAATGGTGCAGCCGACCTGAAGCAGCGCGTTATTCGCCTCATAGGCGATCCTGAAACACGTTATCGCGAAGACCCTGTGCGCATGCTGCGTGCCGTGCGCTTCGCCGCCAAGCTCAACTTCACTATTGCTCCGGCGACCGCCAAGCCGATTCCAGCTTTGGCGCACTTGCTTGAAGAAATGTCGTCGCATCGCCTCTACGACGAGTGCCAAAAACTATTTGCCAGTGGTCATGCCGCACCACTACTGCCACTAATGCAAGGCTATGGCTTATTCGCTCCGCTATTTCCTGGCCCCGCTGAGCATCCCTGCGAGCAACTGTGGCTGAAAACTGCACAAAGTACCGATGCGCGTTTAGCGGAAGGCAAGCACATCAATCCTGCATTCTTCTTTGCCGCCCTGCTCTGGGGTGATGTGCAGGCGCGAGCACAAGCACTAATCAATGATGGCGTGCCACCAGTGCCCGCATGGCAACAAGCTGGCACACATGCCGTTAGCCGCCAATTAGCGCGTACAGCCATTCCCAAACACGTCTCACAAGTCATGCGCGATATCTGGGAAATGCAGATGCGCCTCGAATCGCCACGCCCACGCCAAGTCGAGATCATGGCCACAAATGAGCGCTTTCGTGCTGGCTACGACTTCCTGCTGATGCGCGAAAGCGTTGGTGAAGCCACAGGCAAGATGGCGGCGTGGTGGACACGTTGGCAAGCTGCCGACCCAGGCTTACAAGCCGAAATGCAACGCGCATTAGCAAAACCTGAAGCTGCCGCAGCGCCGAAAAAGCGTCGCCGTCGCCCTAAAAAAGCTGCTTCGCCGTCGCAATAACCATGAGCATTAACACTGACGTAGAGTCGCAATTTGCTGCGATAGGCCTTGGTGGCAATTTGGGCGATGCGCCTAAAACCTTATGCTTTGCGCTAGAGCAACTTGCAGCGCATGCGCAGATACACATTATTGCCATCTCTCACCTATACCGCAGCGCAGCCATAGGCCCTGAGGGCCAGCCCGACTACGCTAATGCCGTTATCAGCATTAGCACCAGCCTATCGCCTATCGCCTTGCTCGATGCCCTGCAAGCTATCGAGCTTATGGCCGGGCGCGAGCGCCTACTACGCTGGGGTGCGCGCACGCTTGACCTCGACATATTGCTATATGGCGAGATAGCAATGCAGAGTGAGCGATTAACCATTCCGCACATTGAGCTATATCATCGGCCATTCGTTTTAGTTCCACTGGCTGATATTGCCGCCGCGCGTGTTCTACCCAATGGCCATCGAGCCGATGAATTAGCGGCAAGCTGTAGCCGAGACGGCTTAGCGCTATGGCCAGATTTACGCTGGCCTAGCACAGTAGAATAACGCCACAGCAGTCTTGACCTTGACCCTCCCTCAAGTGAATATGCGCAGCCATGATTGGCACTATCGATTGCGCGGAGTAAGCCCATGAAACCCATCACGCTACGCACCTTGCGCGACATGAAAGCACGCGGCGAAGCCATCAGCTGCCTAACCTGCTACGACGCTAGTTTTTCAGCGGCAATGGCACGCGCAGGCGTCGAAGTCTTATTAATTGGCGATTCTTTAGGCATGGTTCTGCAAGGTCATAACTCAACGCTGCCAGTCACGGTTGCCGACATGGCCTATCACACGACAGCGGTCGCGCGCGGAAATCAGCAATCGTTAATCATGGCTGACTTACCGTTTATGTCCTACGCGACTATTGAGGACACTCTAGCCAATGCCGCAGCACTGATGCGAGCTGGCGCACACATGGTCAAGCTCGAGGGTGGCTCGTGGTTAAGTGAAAGCGTTCGCCTAATGACTCAAGGCGGCATTCCATGCTGCGTACATTTAGGCCTAACCCCACAGTCGGTCAATGTCTTTGGCGGCTATCGAGTACAGGGCCGTGACGAGGCGAGCAGCACTAAACTATTAGAAGATGCGCGCAATGTCGTGGCTGCTGGTGCCGCCATGATACTGCTTGAATGCGTCCCAACTGATCTCGCCAAGCGCGTACAAGAAACTGTAGATGTTCCAGTCATTGGCATTGGTGCAGGTCCGCATTGTGACGGCCAAGTTTTGGTCGTTCACGATATGCTAGGCATTCATAGCGGCAAACCCGCACGATTTGTGAAAAACTTCCTTAGTTGCGGCGATGGCTCAATTGAAGGTGCTTTCCGCAGCTATATTGAACAGGTTAAGTCTGGCGAATACCCCGCACCTGAACATGCGTTTGCGGAATAAGTAGAGCCACCATGAAGATTGAACACACTATCCAAGGCGTTCGCGCTGCTTTACGTTCGGCCAAAGCTAGCGGCAAATCCATTGCTTTCGTACCAACAATGGGCAATTTGCACGCTGGCCATATTCATCTAATTAATGAGGCAAAGCGCCGTGCCGACTTTGTCGTTTGCAGCATTTTTGTCAATCCAACGCAGTTCGGCGCCAATGAAGATTTCGGCAGCTATCCGCGCACACTCGATCGTGATGGCACGCTGTTGGCTGAAGCCGACTGTGACTTGCTGTTTGCTCCTGCGGCTACCGAGATCTATAGCAACGGCCTGAATCAGTTAACCAGCATTCATGTCAGCGAAGTGACCGAACAGCTCTGTGGCGCCTCACGCCCTGGCCATTTTACCGGCGTGGCCACCATCGTCACCAAGCTACTCAATATTGTCTCGCCTGATATGGCCCTATTTGGCCAAAAAGACTATCAGCAGCTCGCTGTCATTAAGCAGTTGGTTCACGACTTATTCTTGCCCGTCAATATTATTGGTATTGCCACAGTGCGCGATACTGACGGCTTGGCGCTTAGCTCACGCAATCAATACATGACTGAGCTACAGCGCAGCAAAGCCCCATTGCTCTATCAAACGCTGTGCAATATTCGAGACGCCCTGCAGAAGCCAGATAGCGTCGCTGATGAGATCATTGCGCGAGCGAAATCCACGCTTAAGCAAGGTGGCTTCAAGATTGACTATCTCAGCGTTCATAGCTTAGACCTGAATGACTTTGATGCCAGCCAGCCTCAGGCGGTTGTTTTAGTCGCTGCGCATTTAGGTAAGACCAGACTTATTGATAACCTTGTTTTTGACCTACAGTAAAACTGATAGATATCCCTTATTTGACAGCGAAGAGTGATTGATCGCGCGCGCATCTTGCGGCAAAATGGCGCGCCCAACATGTAGGTCGGTCCCAAAACCGCCCTGTGCTTGTTTTTTTGCTGCTGAGCGGAGGTAAACGCCCATGCAATGCATCATGCTGAAAGCCAAGTTACATCGTGCCTGTGTCACACATGCCGAATTAGACTACGAAGGCTCCTGCGCTATCGATGGCGACTTGCTTGACCTTTCTGGCATTCGCGAATACGAACAAATTCAGATTTATAACGTCGGTAACGGCCAACGCTTCACGACCTATGCTATTCGTGCCGAATCTGGCTCAGGCATGATTTCGGTTAATGGCGCTGCGGCACACAAAGCACAGCCTGGTGATCGTGTCATTATTTGCACATACGCCCAATTTGCTGAAGAAGAGCTTGCTGCTTTTAAGCCTCGCTTGGTGTATTGCAATATCGACAACACCGTTAGTCACAGCGCTAACGCTATTCCAGTGCAAGTCGCTTAACACACTAGAAAACTTCAATCTGTAGCGTTTAATTCATTAAATCGCAGATACAAAAAAGCCGGCAATCGCCGGCTTTTTTGTGGGTGCTGCTTAGCCGAACAGGCTTAGCAACATCCCGTTAAGTGACTCTTGCCATTCAGTACCATGCATCACGAGGTTCTGACCGCCATACACAACGATGAGTAGACCTGTGAACATCACGACAACTGGCAAAATCCAGCGCTCGTAGCGGTAGTAGAAGGACTTATGACGGACCTCAGCATCCGCTGCATCCATTTCTTCCTCACCAACCACCATACGAGTAAGTAACTGGTTCAGTGCCACTGGAGGAGACAGATAACCAAGCTCGAAAGCAGCCAACACAACCATCCAGAAGTGGACCGGGTTGATGCCATTTGAGTAGGCAATTGGAGCGACTGTCGCGGACACCAAGATCACCGCACCGAACGGATCCATAATCATGCCGATGAATACCATCATAAACATGAGAATAGTCAACGTTAGCCATATGTTTCCAAGATCGGCTGGGACGCTTGCCATGATGCCAGAATGCTCGATCACACCACCGACCGACACAGACAATGCCATCAGCATAATCAACGCACCAATGTGGCCAATCGTTTCATTAGTGGCAAAGCGGACAGCTTGCTCAAGACTTAAGCGACGTTCGGCTTCTGGATTAACCTGCACAGCCTGAGCTTTGGGCTCGCGACGAATTTTATCGAAAATCACGATAAACAACATGATGACCGGCAGCATCACAGGTGCAGTGAACTCATCGAGCTGTGCATCAAGTAGGTACTTATAACCGTAGACCACCAACAAGGTGATAACGATATAAGGCGATACAGGCACCAAGGCACGTGCAGAGTCACGTAATGCTGTTGAGAACACAGCCCGCTCGCGACCTGTTGAGTCTTCTTTCACCATCATGGCAAAAAGCAAGAACAGCGTCGATGTGACCATAAACACGCCAACACCCCAACCGTACAGCTCGTTGGTAGTAACTTGCTTGTTCAATGCGGCAATCAGCACGATCAGCAAGCATGGGCGTAACACAACACCCATCGAGCCTGACATTGCAGCTGCTGCCAATGCCATTTGGCGACGACCGCCGGCCGAGTAGACTTCTTTATAAACGATGGCACCTGCAGCGATAACGAAAATACCTGAAGCGCCGGTATAAGCCGTTGGAACCGCGGCAGCTAGCAAGATAACCCAGGTCAATGCCTCAGGGCTTAGCTTCCAAGGGCGCACAATGTCTAAGAACAAAGTCACTACGCGTGTTTGCTTGAGCAACATACCGGCCCAAATATACAGCGCGAGGTTCAAGAAGATGCCGGAGTATTCCAGCAGCTGGCCTAAGTAAATGGCAATACCAGCCCAATGCTGTTCGGCAAAGAACACACTAGCCGATGTCATTGCCATGAAAGCAAACAACGGAATAGTCAGCAGACTCATACCAAAGTTGCCGCCAGCAGGCGCATCTTTCGGCGGACGAACTACACGAACAGCGCTGATTATTGCCAGCACCGAGAATAGACCGATAAAAATATAGTTAACTAGTGGTTTGTCTACTGGTATGCCCGACGCGAGCAATACTTTGTTGTAGTAGAACCAAGAAGTGAACGCCAAAATACTGTTCGCAATGACCATCGCCATGTTGTAGACGAAGAAGTCGCGCTGCGTTTTTGGTGGCCGCAAGTTAATGTGATGAATGCTTAACGTTGTAGTAATTGCAGCAATGGAAAACATAGCCAGCAAAATCAACGAACGGTTTTCGGTTCCGAACTTAAAGATACCAAAGAAGCCCGTCTCAACCGCTCGGAACGCCTTTAGCTTAGGTGTGATGTGATCAACCACACGCTCATAAATGTCGTTTTTCTCAACACACAGCGCTTTCGCAGCTTCTAGAGACGAACGAATTGCTTCGGGATCTTGAACCGCATCAGCAAACAGCATATCCAATGGATCATCAGATACGGGAGCGTTTAACTTTGCCTGGACCGCGGCATCAACATCTCGATTAGGGTCACATGCAGGACGTACTGGGTCTGCACGCAACATGAAATATTGGACGTTTGTTGTGGGGTCGCCGAACATGCGCTCGCCCATACGCAGTAACTGGCCATGGAGCATTTCGCCCGTACCAATCACCAACGTCAGCAACAGTAGAGCTAAAACCGGCAGACTGGAAAACCATTCCGATAAGCTGCGGTTCAGGAAGACAGGCTTATTATTCATTTTATACTTCCTTGGTAGAAAATGGCGGCGAGCACCAATGCTCGCCGCCATTCATTTCTTACGAGTAACTTATTCTAAGTTTGTGGAGCATTCAGCATTGGCGCTTTCGACCGAGCAGCGAATTTTCTTCAACATTTTCATCATGAACGCGTCGTAAATACCGTCTTTGGTCAGGCTAATACGCGCATCTCGCAATAGCACTACATAGCCTTCTTTATCATCGGGAGGCAGATCCAACCAAGTAGCAGCTGGAACACCTTTCTCAGCTTTATTAATCATGCTAATCGAGCGGTTATACTGCGAATCCCAGTATTTGCGCGATGCCTGACCAAAACCAGCAGGAAACTTGGTTTTGTCGATAAATAGCTGGAAGGTCAGCTGAATGATAGGGAAGCGAACAATAGCACCGTCTTTTCCTAAGCCTTTGTAAAGCTCGAGTGGCTTATAGGCCATGGCTGGAGCAGCGATGATATCGACAGCGCCATTATTGAACTTGGCACCAAAGTTACTGATGTCAGAAGAGACAGGCTGAGCACCAATCTTTTGCACCATTTTGGCTTGTGATTTGTCGTAGTCAAAAATGGCAATTTTCTTACCTGCCAGCTTGTCGACATGATTGATTGAGCGGCTTTTAACGAATAAATAGGCAGCACCCGCTGGCGCCACGCCCGCAACCTCAAACTTGCCTTCAACCATCTTGGAAGCCAAGGCTGGGTTAGCTAACGTTGAAATTGCTTTTGCCATCACCGCATATGAAGGAATAGCGCCAATGGAATCTAAAGATCCGGTGAAGTTGTTAAACTGACGACCACGCAGACCTGTCAGCAAAACGCCATCACACTGGCCAGCTTTGAAGTCTTCAGCGGCGGTGCGCTCATCGGTATAGGCTTTCAGCTCAACCGCAGCACCCATTTTGGTTGCAGCCAATGCGTAGTCCTTCATCAGACCATAGGCATCGCCTTGTGCACCAAGAATATCGAATACGCAAATTTTGTTCGCAGCATTAGCTTGAACCGATACTGATGCAGCCAGTACCGTCACTGCCGCCACGGCTAAAGTTTTAATTTTTCTCATGAAAAAACCTCAAATTGTAAGAAGAAATAGATTGACTAGGCAGCCAAACGAATAACGTTTGGCTGCCTACAAAGTTCACAGGAGGTCGGAGATGTCGACGCCTTCAGCGCGCTCTGCCTTCTCATCCCAGAATTTACCCAGCATGCCAAGGGGTGTGCGAGTGCCAGCACCCTCAGTCCACAGGCGGTCTGAGAGAGTAGTTATGATCAAGCCTGCCATGCTATCCGCCAGACGGTAGTCTGGGTTTTGCTTGAAGCCCTGTTTCACATCAGCGAAGCGGCGAATTGCGTCACGCAGACGCACCTGATCATCTTTACCCGATGCCGACAAGGCATACATAGCAAATGGCAAGCGCACACCTGCGGCTTCACCAATAGCCATCGATGCGTTCATTGCACCCCATGGGTCTTTACCTTCATCAGCGCCAGGCAGCACGTTCCACACGACAGCACGAGCGGCCAATGGTACGCCCCACCATTTTTTGTTATCTAGGCAGCTAAATGCGCGTTCAGCTTTTGCCGCGATATCAAGTGGAACACCTACTGTTTGACCAGCAACGATATCGTTTAAAACTGCTTGCAAGCCAGTTATAAGGCCCAGCATGTAGACGAATTCGTCAAAATCTTTATGGAAGTCTGTGCATTGCTCGCCAATCTTGATGTCGTAGCGTTTTTCGTAGTAAGTCACGAAGCGCTGGTACGATATTAACTGACGACGTGCGGCAAGCTCAGCAAAGCGTTTTTGCTGAATGCGAGCATCCTGCGCTTCCTCAACATTACCCGCACGAGCGGCACGTAAGTAGCGAAGCTCTGCTTCGGTGGCATCGACTTCAGCGCATAGGCCTGCTGTCGTATAAAGCAAAGTCCCAAGCTGATTAGCGTCGGCACCAATATTTTCAGTTGCAACGATTAGTGGCGCAAGAGCTACTCCGGACTTACAAGCCATAAGTACGTCGTTATCGCGCAGCAGAGGGGGAACTAGATTTCGCTCAACGAAGCGAAGTGATTGGTTGCTAATGAAAGCGATTGGGTCACAGGCCGAAAGTAGCACTGAGGAACCAAGGATAACACTTACAAAACCAAGACGGAGTTGGCGGAAGCCACCCATGTCATTCTCCTTATGAAGATTATTATTATCACGCGCGCGCATTATTGTTGTAGTGCAACACGGGTGTACTGGCCCAAGCCAGCAAGGCTCAGAGAAGATAACACTATGGGCTGTTAGCGTTAAAGCCCAGAATGTGGCCTCTGATCGTTTTTTTCACCTTACATCGCCACACAAACCTACGGCCGTCGGGTTTAGGCACCCGACGGCCATATCTTCCTTAAACTTCGATCAATTCCTTAATCGACAGCTTAATGCGACCGCGCTGATCAACATCCAACACTTTGACTTTGACCACTTGGCCTTCGGTCAAATGGTCACCAACATTTTCAACACGCTCATGCGCAATTTGCGAGATGTGCACAAGGCCATCGGTACCTGGCAGGATATTTACGAAAGCGCCGAAATCGACGATACGAGCAACCGTACCTTCATAAACAGTACCAACTTCTACTTCAGCAGTAACTTCTTGCACGCGGGCTAATGCCGCTTGCGTTGCCGCTTTAGTTTCGCCGTAGATGCGCACTAGGCCAGAGTCATCAATATCGATGGTGGCTTTGGTTTGCTCACAAATGCCGCGAATGGTGGCGCCGCCTTTACCGATAACATCACGGATTTTGTCGGTGCTGATTTGGATCGTCGTGTAAGTCGGCGCATATAGGCTGACTTCAGCGCGCGAGGCTGACAACACTTGGTTCATCTGATCCAAGATGATCTGGCGAGCTTCGTGGGCCTGGCCTAAAGCCACTTCCATGATCTCTTCAGTAATGCCTTCGATCTTGATGTCCATTTGCAGTGCGGTCACGCCTTTGGCAGAACCAGCTACTTTAAAGTCCATGTCGCCGAGATGATCTTCGTCGCCCAAGATGTCGGTAAGCACGGCGAAACGATCGCCCTCTTTTACCAAGCCCATGGCGATGCCGGCCACTGGCGCTTTCATTGGTACACCAGCAGCCATCAGTGCTAATGAGGCACCGCAGATTGACGCCATAGATGACGAACCATTTGACTCAGTGATATCCGATACGACACGAATGGCGTACGGGAACTTGTCAGCTGACGGCAGCATTGGGTGCACACCGCGACGTGCCAAACGGCCATGGCCGATTTCGCGACGCTTAGGGCCAGACTCACGACCAGTTTCGCCCACCGAGTAGGATGGGAAGTTGTAATGCAGCATGAAGTTATCGGTATATGTGCCTTCCAGCGCATCAACCATCATGCAATCGCGCGTGCCGCCGAGCGTAGTAGTAACCAAAGCCTGAGTTTCGCCACGTGTAAACAATGCCGAACCGTGAGCACGCGCAAGCACGTCAACTTGGATATCCAAGGCGCGAACTGTTTTCGTGTCACGACCATCGATACGTGGCTTGCCACTGAGGATGTTGTCGCGCACGGAGCGATATTTCAGATCTTCAAACAGATCTTCAACTTCGCTGGCGCACTGCTCACTGCCTTCTGGCGCAAACTGAGCCAATACAGCTTGCTTAATTTCGCCCAAACGCGTGTAGCGATCTTGCTTAACGCTGATGGCATAGGCTTCAGACACTTGCGCGCCAAATGCTGCCTTCATTGCGGCTTTCAGTTCTGTGTTCACCACGGCTGCAGCAACTTCCCACTTCGGAGTGGCGACTTCAGCTGCAAAAGCTGTAATGGCTTCAACAACAGCTTGTAGCTCATCATGGCCAAACAAGACGGCACCAAGCATTTGGTCTTCGCTAAGCTCTTTGGCTTCAGACTCAACCATCAAGACAGCGGCTTTGGTGCCGGCTACCACGAGGTCAAGATCAGATACTTTCATTTGCTCGAAGCTGGGGTTCAGTACGTATTCGTCGTTGATGTAACCAACGCGAGCCGCACCGATGGGGCCATTGAATGGCAGGCCTGAAATAGCTAGCGCCGCTGATGTGCCGATCAATGCTGCAATGTCTGAGTCTTGCTGTTTGTCCGAAGAAATAACGGTAGCCGTTACCTGCACTTCGTTAACAAAACCTTCTGGAAATAATGGGCGGATTGGGCGGTCGATCAAACGCGACGTTAGCGTTTCTTTTTCAGTTGGACGGCCTTCGCGCTTAAAGTAACCACCGGGGATTTTACCGGCAGCATAGGTTTTTTCTTGGTAGTTCACGGTCAGTGGGAAAAAATCCTGGCCGGATTTGGCTTTCTTATTGCCAACAACAGCAACCAGCACCTGCACGCCACCCATGGTAACGACAACTGACGAGGCCTGGCGAGCAATGCGACCAGTTTCTAAAGTGACGCTTTGGGCGCCGAACTGAAAGGTTTTACTGACGATATTAAACATAGATTCTCCAATCGATACGCCCTATGCGCATCGTTCCGACTTATTCGCCATTGGAGGCCCCTAACAGTTGCCATGCCTGTAGGCATCGCAGGTGTTAGAAGCCTCTCCGATGGCATCCAATACGCCACATCCTTGTAGCCTGAGCGAGTAGCACGATGCTATTTGCTCAGATAAAAATAAAGAGCGGCGGACCGCTCTCTATCTCTTACTCGCTTAGCGGCGTAGACCCAGTACTTGGATCAACGCAACGTAGCGGCTGCTGTCTTTACGTTTTAGGTAATCGAGCAGTGTACGGCGTTGGTTCACCATGCGGATGAGACCGCGGCGCGAATGGTGATCATGCTTGTGTTCTTTAAAGTGCGGCTGCAGATCATTGATCTGTGCGGACAGCAAAGCCACTTGGACTTCGCATGAACCGGTGTCGCCGGGGGCACGAGCATGCTGCGCAACGATGGCAGCCTTGTCCTGAACTGTCAGGGCCATGGGTTTTCTCCTTTGAAAGGCCATAAAACAACGACAGACCGTGCCTTTCTACAGTCCGCGCTGACACGCCCAATGGGCATGTTTGATGACTTAGTTGAGCGAGCTATCAGCTACGCGCACTAAGCGTTTGGGGGCAAGCAAGCCATCATCATTTTGGCTGCCTATCCCTAAAAAAAGAGCCGGTTGGCCGTCATCTTGTAACTCAAAAATGAGCACTGACTGACCATCTCGCGGCAGACCACTAGCCTGCACCGGATTACCGTGGCGCAGATAATACGCTGAAGTCTCACTCAACTCCACACGCGGCCAATCGGCCAATCCTGCCCAGCTCGGCAGCAGCATTTCATCGAGCGCTGGAAAGCCCAAAGGCTCGGCTTCGGCTACATGCTCGCGGGTGAAGCTTTGCGATAAATTGAAGGGGCCTGCCTGAGTGCGTCGCAGTGCCACCACATGCGCGCCACAGCCGATGACATCACCAATATCTTCGACCAGATTGCGCACATAGGTGCCTTTTGAGCACGATACTTTAAGCTCAACAAATGGCAAATCTATGGACACGCAGCTGAGTTCGTAAATTGTGACGGGTCGTGCGGCGCGCTCAACTTCGATGCCGGCGCGGGCCAGCTCATAGAGCGGACGACCATCGCGTTTTAATGCTGAAAACATCGAGGGCACCTGCATGATGTCACCGCGAAATTGTGCCAACACATGCTCAAGCTCATCGGCGCTAATGTTTGGCACAGCAGCACGAGCAATGACTTCGCCTTCGGCATCGGAGGTGTTGGTTTTTTCACCCAGCTTTAGCCGCGTGACATAGGTTTTATCGGCATCGAGCAAGTAGTGTGAGTACTTCGTCGCTTCGCCTAAGCAAATAGGTAAAACGCCTGTCGCAAGCGGGTCAAGACTACCGGTATGACCAGCTTTATCAGCCTGATAACGGTGCTTAACCCATTGCAGAATTTGATTGGAGGTGACACCAATTGGCTTATCGAGCAGCAAAATGCCATCGATAGGGCGACGTGGACGGCGCGGCTTACTCATCTATTACTGAGCTTAGTCGCGACTGTCGTCGGCAGGCGTTGAATCGGGGTTTGTGGCATCAACTTCAGCGCTATTATTCGCTTCAGCATTTTTCACATCGGCAGCAACTGCCTGCGTGATGAGATCAGCCATGCGATTACCGCGCGATGTCACCACATCATGGTGAAAGCGCAAATGCGGCACGATGCGCGTGCGCAGACCACGGCCTAATTCACCACGCAAAATGCCAGAGGCAGCATTGAGAATGGCGATACCTTCATCTGGCGACTCATCTAGGGTTTTGCCCAAGATGGTCACGTAGATGTCGGCATAGCCCATATCGGGACTAACTTTAACAGCCGATATGGTGACCATGCCTAAGCGAGGGTCACGCAAGCGCTGACGGATCAGGCCCGAAATATCGCGCTGAATTTGGTCGCCTAAGCGTTGCGTGCGTTGACTCACTAATCCATCCCGCCTTACAAGCTACGCTTGATGATTTGAACTTCATAGACTTCGATTTTGTCGCCCGCCTGGATGTCTTTGTAGCCTTTAATAGCTAGGCCACATTCCATGCCATTGCGGACGTCAGCAACGTCATCTTTGAAGCGGCGTAATGACTCGAGCTCACCCTGGAACACCACCACATCCTGACGCAAAATGCGGATGGGTTTGTTACGGAACAGGCTACCTTCGAGCACCATACAGCCGGCAGCATGACCAAATTTCGAGGAGTGGAAAACTTCACGAACTTCAGCCATACCCACGATATTTTCACGACGCTCAGGTGACAATAGACCAGACATTGCCGCTTTTACATCATCGATTAATTCATAAATGATGCTGTAGTAACGCAGATCGATACCATCATTTTGGCACTTAGCGCGAGCGGCGTTATCGGCACGCACGTTGAAGCCAAGCACGACTGATCCAGTCGATTCCGCCAAGTTGACATCAGATTCTGCAATCGCGCCAACACCTGAGCTGACGATTTTCACCACCACCTCTTCTGTGCCCAAATCATGCAGCGCAGCGGTGAGAGCTTCGAGCGAACCACGAACATCGGTTTTCAATACGATATTGACGCTGGCAGCTTCTTTTTTGCCCATATTGGCAAAAACGTTTTCCAGCTTCATGGCTTGCTGTAAGTCCATGCGCACTTGGCGATCGCGAGCGATACGGAACTCAGCAACTTCGCGGGCTTTACGCTCGTCGGTAACCACTAAGAACTCATCACCAGCAGCTGGTGCATCTGGCAGACCCAAGATCTCAATCGGCATCGATGGACCCACGGATTTCACCAGTTTGCCATTTTCATCAGTCAACGCACGGGCACGGCCATACATTGTGCCGGCCAAAACCAGGTCGCCTTTTTTCAACGTGCCTTTTTGTACCAATAACGTGGCTACAGCACCGCGACCCTTATCGATACGCGACTCAATGACCACACCTTGCGCAGCGCCTTCAGTCGAAGCGCGCAGCTCCAATACTTCGGCTTGCAGCAGGATGGCATCGAGCAAATCATCTATGCCTTCACCTGAGTGTGCGGAGAGCTTGATGATCTGTGCATCGCCGCCCCACTCTTCCGGCACAACGCCTTTCGCGGACAGTTCATTCTGCACACGATCAGGATCGGCAGACTCTTTATCCATTTTGTTGATGGCAACAATCAGCGGCACATTAGCAGCGCGCGCATGATCGATAGCTTCAGCCGTTTGTGGCATCACACCGTCATCGGCAGCAACAACCAAAACCACGATATCGGTAGCCTTGGCACCGCGTGAACGCATGGCAGTAAATGCCGCGTGACCCGGAGTATCCAAGAAGGTAATCATGCCGCGTGCTGTTTCCACGTGGTAAGCACCGATATGCTGAGTAATGCCGCCAACTTCACCGGCAGCTACTTTGGCGCGACGAATCGAGTCGAGCAAAGAGGTTTTGCCGTGATCAACGTGGCCCATGATGGTTACAACTGGCGCACGTGGCGCGTCATCACCATGATCGACGATTGAATCCATCAACGAATCTTCTAGCGCTGTGTCGCTGACGAATACAGCCGTATGGCCCATTTCTTCAACAACCAATGCCGCTGTTGCTTGATCAATAGCTTGGCTCTCAGTGACCATTTCGCCCATTTTCATCAGCACACGAATGACATCGCGCGATTTGCGAGCCATTTTTTGTGCTAAATCACTGACGACAATTTGTTCACCAATAGCAACTTCGTACACCTGCTTCTCCACAGGCTTCTCAAAGCCATGTTTTTTCGACAGAGCGCTGGTTAAGGTGCGATTAACAGGACGGAACGCCTGCTCTTCGCGTTTTTTCGGGCCTCTTTTACCACCGCGCGATGGCGTTGCACTGCCTCGCTTAATTGCGCGGTCTTCACGTGCAAATGAGTCTTCATAGGCCACGCCTACCAAGCCTTTTGCCAATGGGGCATCTACGGCAGGCGCCGCTACCTCTTTACGACCAGCTAAATCAGCGGCGATTAAGCGCGCTTGCTCTAGGGTTTTTTCACGAGCTTTATCTTCAGCTTCGCGGCGGACAATATCTTCTTGGCGCTTGCGTGCTTCATCAGCAACGCGTGTTTTCGCTGCCTCTTCTTCGCGACGCGCTTTCTCTTCTGGGGTTTCCAGTCGCTTAATATCGACTTTCGGCACACTCAGTTTGCGCGCATCTTTTGATTCGTTGCCTAATTGCTTGCGCGCATCTTCAGCGGCCTTACGAGCCTCTTCTTCAGCAGCGGCAATACGAGCGTCTTCAGTGGCACGCTTCTCGGCATCAATAATGGCTTGCTTAGCTTCTTCAACTTGACGAGCAGCAGCTTCAATAGCCAAACGCAAAGCTTCTTCGGCTTCGCGACTCTGGTCTTCCTGCACTTCGAGATCAGAACGCTTCACATAGGTGCGAGTTTTGCGCACTTCTACGTTGACGGTTTTGGCGCGGCCACCTGCAGCCGGCGACGCCTTCAGCGTGCTTACTGTTTTGCGCTGCAAGGTAATTTTTTGAGGCGCGCCCGCTTGCTCGCCATGAGCGCGCTTGAGGTGTGCCAACAGCTGCTGCTTCTCGCTATCAGAAACAGCATCTGTGGCACTTTTATGACTGAGACCGGCTTCGCTCATTTGCGCAAGCAGATTCTCAACAGGACGACCGACCGTGTCGGCTAATTCTTTAACTGTAACTTCAGCCATGGGGCGTTTACTCCGCTTCTGAGAAGGTGGCCCGGCTTATTGAAACCAGGGCTCACGCGCCTTCATGATCAATTGGGCTGCGATATCGTCGTTAATGCCGTCGATATCATTAATGTCATCAATGGCTTGCTCAGCCAAATCTTCCATGGTGACAATGCCGCGTGCAGCCAAGGCAAAGGCCACTTTGCGATCCATCCCTTCCATGCCAAGCAGATCTTCTGCTGGCTCACTGGCGCCTTCTTCAGACACCAGCGCTTTGGTCAGCAACACATCTTTTGCGCGCTGACGTAATGCGTCTACTAATTCATCATCAAAATCTTCGATAGCCTGCAGCTCTTCCAGCGGCACATAAGCCACTTCTTCAAGTGAGCTGAAACCTTCATTTACCAAGATAATCGCGATGTCTTCATCGATGCCCAAGTCTTTCATAAAGGCGTCGACAAAGTGCTGTGCTTCACCTTCTTGCTTGGTTTGGGCATCAGCAACGGTCATCACGTTTAAGCGCCAGCCGCTAAGCTCAGAGGCTAGTCGCACGTTTTGACCACCACGACCAATGGCCATGGCTAGTTGATCTTCTTCTACCGCTACATCCATGGTGTGGCTGTCTTCATCGACAACGATGGAGGCAACTTCAGCTGGCTGCAGCGCGTTAATAACGAACTGAGCGGGGTTATCGTCCCAAAGCACGATATCGACACGCTCACCGCCGAGCTCACCAGAGACGGCCTGCACACGCGAACCGCGCATACCGATACAGGCGCCTTGCGGATCAATGCGGTGATCATTGCTTTTCACTGCGAGCTTGGCGCGTACACCAGGGTCGCGAGCAGCAGCACGAATAGAGATAATTTCTTCGCCAATTTCCGGCACTTCAATGCGGAATAGCTCAATGATCATTTCTGGGCGTGAGCGCGACATCAGCAGTTGTGCGCCACGGCCTTCGGCATTGACGTCAAACAAGACGGCCCGCAGACGATCACCCATGCGGAAGTTTTCGCGCGGCAACATCTCTTCGCGCGCCAAATACGCTTCGGCGTTACCGCCGAGATCAACGATCAGGCCATCACGCGTAGTTTTCTTAACGATGCCGGAGAGAATTTCGCCGACACGGTCACGGTAAGCATCGACCACCAAGGCACGCTCAGCTTCACGAACTCGTTGCACGATAACTTGCTTAGCGGTTTGCGCTGCAATACGACCAAAAGCTTCGGACTCAATTTTTTCTTCGACGATATCGCCAAGCTTCAAGCCTTTTTCTTCTACGTCGCTAATTGCCAGCTGCATCGCGGGGATTTCGTGATCTTCATCAGCAACGACTTCCCAAAAACGGAAGGTTTCGTACTCGCCGGTACGACGATCGATAGCGACGCGAATATTGATCTCGTCGTTTTCGAAGCGCTTAACGGTGGCAGCGGCTAGCGCCTCCTCCAGTGCTTGGAAGATGACTTCGCGGCTAACGCCTTTTTCGTTGCTGACTGAATCCACAACCAACAGGATTTCTTTGCTCATGATGTGGGCCCTGCTTCTTCGTGTTCTATCAAAAGGTCGGAACGATATTTGCCTTATCGATACTGACAAACGGAATATCAAACTCGATGCCATCAACCAACAATGTCACCGTAGCCTCTGTGCAGCGCTGCATGGCGCCTTTGAAGCGGCGGCGACCCTGTAGCGGAGCAGTAAGACGTATATTCATTTCTTCGCCAACGTAGGCGGCGTATTGGTCGGGATGGAATAAGCCCCGATCCCAGCCTGGCGACGATACTTCCAGCGTGTACTCTCCGGCAATAGGATCTTCAACATCCATCACACCGCTGATTTGATGACTAATGCTTGAGCAGTCATCAATGCCGACACCGGCTTCACGATCGGTATCGATAAAAACGCGTAATACCGAATGCCTGCCCTGCTGAAAAAACTCGACACCCCAAAGCTGGAAGTCACATGACTCCACTACGGGCTGCAGCAGTTGCGTTAACTCTTCAATCTTCTTCGAGATGGCCATTGTGCCCGTCTCTCCCAGCGCCTAACTCTGGCGATTTACAAATTTCAGAAACAAAAAATGGGCCTCAATGCCCACGTTGACGGCAGCCCGGTGACACCGGGTATCACCTGCCGCGAGACCTATAAAAAAGCCCACTATAAGTGGGCTTTTTTACAAAGTCCGAATGTGGTAGCGGGGGCTGGATTTGAACCAACGACCTTCGGGTTATGAGCCCGACGAGCTACCTGACTGCTCCACCCCGCATCAGAGGTTGCGAACTGTAGGGACATGACACGGACTTGTCAAACCCTTTCGCTACTGGCATTGCCAGTATTTACACTGAATTCACTGATTGCTCAGAAATTCAGCTAAATTGGTGCGGAAGGGGGGACTTGAACCCCCACACCCGAAGGCACAGCCACCTCAAGGCTGCGTGTATACCAATTTCACCACTCCCGCATTGGTGTTTAATCCCGCCACCGGGACGCACATTAGTGCGATCGTTTTACTGCGCTGGTGCGACTGGCAAATCAGGGTTTGCCGGCGCTGCTGGCGCTTTTCTCACGGGCAGTTCTGGCAAGCCAGGAATTGCTTGTGAATTTGGAGCGAGCGATGAAGTCAACGCACGCGAATGGTTTTTAGCATAAATTGCCAAGCCAAGGCTGGTTAGGAAGAAAACCAAAGCCAAAACTGCGGTCATCTTCGTCAGAAAACCAGTCGAACCTGAGCCGCCAAATACTGTACCTGATGCGCCCGAGCCAAAGGAGGCGCCCATTTCGGCACCCTTACCTTGCTGAACTAGAATCAGGCCTATCATGACCACTGCCACGATGATGTGCGCAACCAACACCAGTGTTTCCATGACCATTCATCCTATAGCGCGATCTGCCCAGCCGCTTGGCAAATCGCTAAAAATTCTGACGCCGACAAGGATGCCCCCCCGACCAACGCCCCATCAATATCCGGCATGCTAAATAAGCCGGCCGCATTATCTGCTTTTACGCTGCCACCGTAAACAATGCGCAACGCATTTGCTGCATTAATATCGAAAGCAGCCACTACAGCCCGCAATGAAGCGTGCACAGCTTGCGCCTGCTCTGGCGTGGCAGTTAAGCCAGTGCCAATTGCCCACACAGGCTCATAGGCCAAAACGCCAGTGGCCAATGCTTCGGCACCGTACTGCTCTAGCACTGCAACTAACTGTCGCGATACCACTGCTAGCGTTTCACCTGCCTCGCGCTCAGCCAGCGTCTCACCCACACAAAGCACCGCAGACAAGCCTGCGCCACGCAGTGCAGCAAACTGCGCCGCCACCAAGGCATCGGATTCACCGGCACCTTGGCGTCGCTCTGAGTGACCAACTAAGGCACCCGAGAGCTTGAAATCTTGCATCATGGCCACCGAGCAATCGCCGGTGTAAGCGCCAGAGGCGTGTGGCGAGATGGTTTGCGCCATGACATTAATCGCGCAATCGTTCATCGCCTCGCTAGCTTGCTGCCAATAAGGCGCAGGCACAGCAATCGCAACATCCACACCAGCTAACTGCTCCGCGCCTTTTAAAGCGCCTAACAATGCTGCATTGGACTCGCGCAGACCATTCATTTTCCAGTTACCACCAACCCAGGGCTGACGCATAAACATATTCCTTGGCAGGCCGGCCTCGCGAGGTCGGCAATACTAGCGAAGCCGACGACGGCTTACAAGCAGTTGCGCACGGTCTCAGCAAGAGATTCTGCAAGCGCCTGCACTAATGGTGCATTTTGGCCTTCCACCATGACCCGAATTACCGGCTCGGTGCCAGATGCGCGCAGCAACACACGCCCCTGACCAGCCAACTGCTGCTCAGCATCGGCGATGGCTTTTTGCACGCTCTCCTTGCTCATCACATCAACACGCTCTGCCAAGCGCACATTGATGAGCTGATGCGGAAACTTGCTCATGCCAGACTTCAAGTCAGCCAACGACTTACCACTCTCAACTATCGCTTTCAGCACCTGCAGCGCGGCGACGATCGCATCGCCGGTGCTCGTCTTATCGAGACAGACAATATGCCCAGATGCCTCGCCGCCCAAAGTCCAGCCGCGCTCATTGAGAGCAGCCATGACATAACGGTCGCCAACATTGGCGCGAACAAACTCAACGCCCAGGGCGGTAATGGCTTTCTCAAGTCCAAAATTACTCATCAAAGTGCCAACAACGCCGCCAAGATCTTGCCCGCTGCGCTGGCGCTCGCAAGCCATGATGTAGAGCAACTCATCGCCATCAATGACTTCGCCGCGATGATCGACCATGACAATGCGATCGCCATCGCCATCAAAGGCAATGCCGAGATCGGCTTTTTCGGCCAATACGCGCTGCTGTAGCGACTCAGGATGAGTAGAGCCAACACCGTCATTGATGTTTTGACCGTTGGGCTCACAGGCATGACGAATCACCGTCGCGCCGAGCTCATCAAAAACGGCCGGCCCGACGTGATAGGTTGCGCCGTGCGCACCATCGATGACGATTTTTAATCCACGCAGCGTTAAATGATAGGGAAATGTGGATTTGCAAAACTCGATGTAGCGACCGCGCGCATCTTCTTGGCGCGTCACCTTGCCGAGCAAGTCAGGATTATCGATGGTCATTTCTTTATCGAGCCAAGACTCAATGCTGAGCTCAACCGCGTCGTCTAGCTTGCGGCCATCGGGGCCGAAAAATTTGATGCCATTGTCATGATAGGGATTGTGTGACGCTGAAATCACAATGCCTGCGCTGGCATGAAAAGCGCGCGTTAAATGCGCTACTGCCGGCGTTGGGATTGGCCCGAGCAAACGCACGCTAACACCAGCCGCTGAAAGGCCTGCTTCTAATGCCGCTTCAAATAAATAACCGCTTAGTCGTGTGTCTTTACCCACTACGACCGATGCGCCTGCGGCATTTGCAGTCATGGCACGACCAGCAGCCCAGCCTAGCTTCAGGGCAAACTCAGGAGTGATTGGATATTGACCTACCAAGCCGCGCACACCATCGGTGCCGAAATATTTTCTGCTCATGATTTTCCTTGTCATTCCTGTGATTGTGCTTGCCAGAGCGCTAAGGCATCGGCTGTTTCACGAACATCATGTGTACGAATAATACGGGCGCCACGCTCAACCGCCAATACAGCTGCGGCTAAACCAGCTGCGGCGCGCGCATCGACTGCTGCGCCACCAAGAACCTGGCCAAGCATAGATTTGCGAGACATGCCCACAAGCAATGGCCCACCCAGCGCATGCAAGCGCTCGAAATGCCTTAGCAGACTGAGGTTGTGACTTAATGTTTTGCCGAAGCCAAAGCCGGGATCGTATAGCAAGCGCTCAGCGGCTATACCGGCATTTATGCATGCCTCTGCACGTTCCCGCAAAAACGCCATGACCTCATCACAAACACTGTCGTAATGCGGTCTTAGCTGCATGGTGTCGGGCTCGCCCTGCATATGCATAAGACAGATAGGTAGTGACGTTGCTGCAGCTGCCGCCAGTGCGCCAGGTCGCTGCAATGCGCGCACGTCATTGATCAGGCCTGCGCCTGCAGATGCACCTGCGGTGATTAATGCCGGCGTAGAGGTATCGAGAGAGATAATGACATCGAAGCGCTGATGGATGGCCTCAACTACTGGCATCACCCGATCTAACTCTTCATTGCTGGAGACTGGGGCAGCGCCAGGGCGTGTACTTTCACCACCGACATCAATAATGCCGGCACCGTCTTGGCACATTTTCTCAGCTAGACGTAAAGCGGCATCGATAGCGACGTAACGACCACCATCTGAAAATGAATCGGGGGTGACATTGAGCACCCCCATGACCACAGGCCGAGACAGATCAAGGTCACGGCCGCCGCAGTGTAGTTGCGTCACTGCGCTACGCTCGTTAAATCAGACGGCATCCGGAGCAGGTGTAGCGCTGTCGGCAACGTCATCTTTAGCTTCAGTTGGCGCTGTGGCATTGCCGCCACCAGTCGAGCCATCATCTGTCCAACCTTTTGGTGGACGCACTTCGCGACGCGCCATCAAGTCATCGATTTGCGGCGCATCGATGGTTTCGTACTTCATCAGAGCCTCAGACATGGAGTCGAGAATGTCGCGATTTTCAACGAGCATTTCGCGTGCTCTGGCATAGCAGCGATCAATCACCGAGCGCACTTCAATATCAATGTCGATGGCTGTTTGGCTGGAAACACTTTTGTGCTGAGTAACCGAGCGACCCAAAAACACCTCGCCCTCATCTTCCTCATAGAGCAATGGGCCGAGCTTCTCCGACAAGCCCCATTTTGTGACCATATTGCGAGCAAGCTCGGTTGCGCGCTGAATATCGTTGCTCGCGCCAGTGGTCACACCTTCAAAGCCTAGCGTCAACTCTTCGGCAATACGCCCGCCAAACAAGGAGCAGATATTGCCTTCAATGCCACGCTTAGACATCGAGTAGCGGTCTTCTTCCGGCAAGAACATGGTCACGCCGAGTGCGCGGCCACGAGGAATAATTGAGACTTTATAAACCGGGTCATGCTCAGGAACGAGGCGCCCGACAATGGCATGCCCCGCTTCGTGAAACGCCGTGTTCAGTTTTTCTTTCTCTGACATCACCATGGATTTGCGCTCAGCGCCCATCATGATTTTATCTTTGGCTTTCTCAAACTCATTCATGCTGACTTGCTTGAGGTTGCTACGAGCGGCGAATAACGCCGCCTCGTTAACTAAGTTTGCCAAGTCGGCGCCAGAGAAGCCCGGCGTGCTGCGCGCCAATGTGTTGGGCACGACATCATTGCCCATCGGGATTTTGCGCATGTGCACAACCAAAATTTGCTCACGACCACGTACATCCGGCAAACCAACAACCACTTGACGGTCAAAACGACCGGGGCGCAGCAAGGCTGTATCGAGCACATCGGGGCGGTTAGTAGCGGCGATGACGATGACACCTTCATTGCCCTCAAAACCATCCATTTCAACCAATAACTGGTTCAAGGTTTGTTCGCGCTCATCGTGACCACCGCCCATGCCGGCGCCGCGATGGCGGCCGACCGCATCGATTTCATCGATGAAAATAATGCATGGCGCCTGCTTTTTAGCCTGCTCAAACATATCGCGCACGCGGCTAGCGCCAACGCCGACAAACATCTCGACAAAATCTGAACCTGAGATGCTGAAAAATGGCACTTTCGCTTCGCCAGCAATAGCTTTCGCTAACAGCGTTTTACCGGTGCCCGGCTGACCTACCATGAGAATGCCGCGAGGAATACGGCCACCGAGGTTTTGGAATTTGCCCGGATCGCGTAAGAACTCAACTACTTCGCTGACTTCTTCTTTGGCTTCGTCACAGCCGGCAACATCGGCAAAAGTGACTTTGATTTGATCTTCGGTGAGCTGACGTGCGCGTGACTTACCAAAGCTCATTGGGTTACCGCGACCGCCGCCGCCACCCATGCCGCCACTCATTTTCCGAGATAGAAAAATAAATAAAGCGACCATCAGCAAGATCGGGAATGCAGCAACTAATAGTTGCGACAACATGCCCTGCTGTTCAGGAGCGGCGCCTTCTACGGTCACTTTTTGACGTAGTAGCTGATTAATCAGATCTTTGTCTTCAGCGGGAGGGCGCACAGTTTCAAATTTGGCACCACCCGAACGCTGCCCAGTGATCAGGTCAGGCTGGATGCGCACGCTTTTAATCTCGCCTGCATCAACTGCAGCGACAAAGTCACTGTAATTCATCGCGGCGCTAGGCGCTTTTTGATTGAAGCTACCGAAAACGTAGGCTAGTGCCCCTGCAACCAGTAACCACACCACGATGTTTTTGCCGAAATCATTCACGCGACAACCTCCAGGTCAGCCGACCTTGTTGTGGCAGCTTAAAGCTGCCGAGAGCGATGGACATTCCATCACTTAGGCTCGCGGAGTCCGCTCGCCACTAAATATACTTCTCGCGAACGCGCTCGCGAGGCGTCTGGCTTACGCGCTTTCAACACCGCAAAGTGTTGCAAGATCGCTCGCCGATATTCTTCGTAACCTTCGCCATGAAAGGCCTTTACAACAAAAGTGCCTTTCGGGCGCAGAACTTGTACTGCCATATCTAATGCCAATTCGCATAAGTACATGGCTCGCGGCAAGTCCACCGAAGTGTTACCAGACATATTGGGGGCCATATCACAAATTACAAGGTCCATAAGCTCGCCATTAAGCTCAGCCATGATGGCATCGTTAACTTCTTGCTCACGAAAATCGCCCTGAACAAAGGTTACATCTGGCAAAGCATCCATCGGCAAAATGTCAGTAGCAACTACTTTACCGCGACCATCCATCAGCCGACCCGCAACCTGACACCAGCTTCCTGGCGCCGAACCCAAGTCTAAAATATTCATGCCCGGGCGAATTAGCTTATCTTTTTCCTGCAGCTCAAGAAGCTTATAGCTTGCGCGCGAACGGTAGCCATCCTGCCAAGCTTTTTGCACATAATGGTCGTCGAGATGCTCTTGCATCCAGATTTTGCTACGGCCAGAGAGCTTACGATTTGTGATTTTTGTGGCCATAACACCGACAACACTACAGACAATGCGAGAAAAACAGGAACTAGCGCCGACAACCCGCTAGAATAGGCACTCTTTTTACCAGAATTCGGCGAGTTTTGCCCTGCTAAATGCAGGCAACCGCCCTAGAGCTGAGGTTATCGTGAGCTTGTCCACCGCTGAGAAAAAACGTTTGCGCCAAATTGGCCATCACCTAAACCCGCTAGTACAACTTGGCGGCAATGGTTTAACTGAGGCGGTGCTTGCAGAGATTGATGCTCGCCTGGAAGACCATGAGCTGATTAAAGTTCGCGTTGGCGGTGAAGACCGCGCAGCACGTACCGAAGTCATTACCGAGATCGCTAGCGCTACGCAGTCGCAGATTGCTCAAAGCATTGGCAAGCTGGTTTTGCTTTATCGCCCATCGAAGCGTCCAGACCCAAAACTTTCGAACTTGCTACGCGCGTTAACCTAAGAGCCCATAAGCTCGCATTTAAACTTTAAGTGCGAGCTTATTTGCCGCTAGTACGCGTGGTAGTTAGCCATGAGAGCAACTTGGTTAACGTCTTATGCATTTCTTCATATGTCGTCTTAGGCCACTGCAGAAGTGTCTCCGTTGACTGTACGGCAGGACCGGCAGCAAGTTCAGCGCCACAATGAGCAACTAAGTCTTCGAGCCCATCTGGCTTTATTTCCAAATGGCACTGCAGAGCCAACGCGCGATCGCCAAGCAACGCAGCTTGTACGCCGCACGCCTTGCTGCTTGCCAACAGCTCAGCACCTTCAGGTAGCGAAAAGCATTCGCCATGCCAATGCAGCACGCATAATTCATCGAGCACATTGGGTATTGATGATGTCGACGCATGCCCAGACAGACCAAACCAGCCAATCTCGCGCACAGGGTTAGGGTTAACCTCACCGCCCAAGCACAAGCTCATTTGCTGAGCGCCTAAGCAGATGCCCAATGTCGGCACACCACGCGTGATGGCTTCGCGCAAAAAAGCACGCTCGTCGGCAAGCCATGGATACTGTTCGTTGTCATGCACACTCATTGGCCCGCCGAGACAGACCAACAAGTCTATGCCGTCCAGTGCTGGCAGCTCAGGATTGCCGTCATACCAAGCGGTTGTGCTGACTTCGGCGCCGTGCGCAGAAAGCCAATCAGCAATATAGCCGGGCCCCTCAAAAACTACATGCTGCAGAATATGTGCGCGTTTAACAGCCATGGAGTGTTACTCGTTATTCGTAGCGAACTGCCATGACTTCAAACTCGACGGTGCCGCCGGGCGTCTCGATGAGCGCTTCATCGCCTTCAGTCTTACCAATCAAGCCACGCGCAATGGGTGAATTGACTGAAATTTTACCGATTTTAAAATCGGCTTCGTCATCGCCAACAATGTGATAAGTCTTGGTTTCGCCGGTATCGATGTTTTCGATATCGACTGTCGCACCAAAAATCACCTTGCCAGTTTTCGGCATCTGCAAAATATCGATAATTTGCGCATTTGACAGCTTACCCTCGATATCTTGCAGGCGACCTTCAATGAAACCCTGCTGCTCGCGCGCAGCGTGATACTCAGCGTTCTCTTTCAAGTCGCCGTGGGCGCGTGCCTCAGCGATCGCCGCAATAACCGCAGGGCGATCGATGAATTTCAGCTTATTGAGCTCAGCCTTTAGCGCGTCTGCGCCTTGAACCGTCATCGGATAACGTTGCATATCAAAGTCCCTCGTGGAGATCCTGCAAGCGACGCACCGTCAATGCATCTTTGGAGCGCAGTGACTGGCTAACCGCTTCGGCGCCGCTGAGCGTGGTCGTGTAGTAGACCTTACCCTGCAATGCGCTACGGCGAATGGAGAATGAGTCTTCCTGCGCCTGCTTGCCTTCCGTGGTGTTAATGATGAAGTTGATTTCGCCATTCTTCAACATGTCGACGATGTGTGGGCGACCTTCGGTCACTTTATTCACACGCTCACAAGCAATGCCTGCCGCAGCAAGTATTGCTTGTGTTCCGCTGGTGGCAACGAGCGAGAAGCCCAGCTCAGCCAATTCGCCAGCGACGCGCGAGACATGCGGCTTGTCAGATTCACGTACTGATAAAAATACACGGCCACCGGTCGGCAGGCGCTCATTCGAGCCCAATACCGCTTTGTGGAAAGCTTCGGCGAAGGTTGCGCCGGAGCCCATAACCTCACCGGTGGATTTCATTTCTGGGCCAAGAATAGGATCGACGCCAGGGAACTTCGCGAACGGGAACACCGCTTCTTTCACGCTGTAATAGTTCGGAATGATTTCCTTGGTAAAGCCTTGATCCTGCAAGGACATACCGGCCATGCAACGCGCGGCTACTTTGGCTAGCGAAACACCGATGCATTTCGACACAAAAGGCACGGTGCGCGATGCACGTGGGTTAACCTCCAGCACATAGACATCGCTGCCTTTGACGGCAAACTGCACGTTCATCAGGCCAATAACACCCAGCTCGCGTGCCATAGCGACGGTTTGCTCACGCATCACATCTTGTAGCTCAGCCGATAAGTTATATGGCGGCAATGAACAGGCCGAGTCACCGGAGTGAATACCGGCTTGTTCGATGTGCTGCATGATGCCGCCGATCACCACGGTGGTGCCGTCGCTGACGCAGTCAACATCGATCTCAATGGCATCATCTAAGAAGCGATCGAGCAGCACCGGCGATTCATTTGAGGCGCTAACAGCTTCGCGCAGATAACGCGCCAGCTCAGCATCGTTAAAAACGATTTCCATGGCGCGGCCACCAAGCACATAGCTCGGGCGCACAACCAAGGGATAGCCAACTTCCGAAGCTAGCAACAAGCCCTCTTCTGTCGAGCGCGCTAGACGGTTTGGTGGCTGCAAAAGATTTAAACGCTCAACCATTTGCTGGAAGCGCTCACGGTCTTCAGCACGATCAATAGCATCTGGCGATGTGCCGATGATAGGTACGCCGGCAGCCTCGAGTGCGCGCGCTAATTTTAGTGGCGTTTGGCCACCGTATTGCACGATCACACCTTTGGGCTTTTCTAGCGCAGCAATCTCAAGCACATCTTCTAGCGTGACCGGCTCGAAATACAGGCGATCGGAAGTATCGTAGTCGGTAGAAACTGTTTCTGGGTTGCAGTTGATCATGATGGTTTCATAACCATCTTCGCGCATCGCCAATGCCGCGTGGACGCAGCAATAATCGAACTCAATGCCCTGGCCGATACGGTTTGGACCACCGCCCAGCACCATAATTTTGTTGCGATTGCTTGGCTCAGCTTCGCAAGTCTCTTCGTAGGTCGAGTACATATAGGCGGTGCTAGTCGCAAACTCGGCAGCACAGGTATCGACGCGCTTATAAACCGGGCGAATGCCTTGGCTCCAGCGGCGCTTACGCAGCTCTTGCTCTGACACACCGATAAGCGTGGCTAAGCGGCTGTCGGCAAAGCCTTTGCGCTTGAGTTTCCACATGGCATCGCGGTCAAGATTGGCAAAGCCGAGCTGAGTCACACCGGCTTCAGTTTTAATCAGATCTTCGATCTGCACTAAGAACCAAGGATCGACACCGGTTAAGCGGAATACTTCGTTAACGCTTAGCCCCATGCGGAAAGCATCACCGATATACCAAATACGCTCGGGGCCTGGGTTCGACAATTCATTGCGAAGCTTGGCTTCGGCATTTGGTGCGCTGGGATCGAGAATTGGCGTGAAGCCATCGACACCAACTTCAAGGCCGCGCAGAGCCTTCTGTAAAGACTCTTGGAAAGTACGGCCGATGGCCATGACTTCGCCAACCGACTTCATCTGCGTCGTTAAGCGTGGCTCTGCTTGGGCAAATTTCTCGAAGTTGAAACGAGGAATCTTAGTGACGATATAGTCGATTGAAGGCTCAAATGACGCCGGGGTTAAACCACCGGTGATGTCATTTTTCAACTCATCAAGGGTGTAACCAACTGCCAATTTGGCCGCGACTTTAGCAATCGGGAAGCCAGTGGCTTTTGACGCCAGCGCCGATGAACGCGACACACGCGGGTTCATCTCGATAACGACCATGCGGCCATCATCTGGACTGATACCAAACTGTACGTTGGAGCCGCCGGTTTCAACACCGATTTCACGCAGCACGGCGCAAGAAGCGTCGCGCATGATTTGATATTCTTTATCGGTCAGCGTTTGCGCAGGTGCTACCGTGATCGAATCGCCGGTGTGCACGCCCATGGCGTCGAAGTTTTCGATGGCGCAGACGATGATGCAGTTGTCGTTGCGATCGCGCACGACTTCCATCTCATATTCTTTCCAACCAATTAATGACTCATCGATGAGCAATTCATTGGTTGGCGATAAGTCTAGGCCGCGCTCGCAAATCTCGATGAATTCTTCACGGTTGTAGGCAATACCACCGCCGGAGCCGCCCATGGTGAACGACGGGCGAATAATCGATGGAAAGCCAGTGGTTTCGAGCACAGCAAAGGCTTCGTCCATATTGGTGGCGATGCCAGCGCGTGGGCATTCGAGGCCAATACGGCGCATAGCCTGGTCAAACAGCTTGCGGTCTTCCGCCATGCGGATAGCTTCTTTCGAAGCGCCAATCAGCTCAACATTGAATTTCGCCAACACGCCTTTCGCATCTAACTCGAGCGCGCAGTTCAGCGCGGTCTGGCCGCCCATGGTCGGCAGCAGCGCATCGGGGCGCTCTTTCTCGATAATTTGCGCAACGGTTTGCCACGTGATCGGCTCGATATAAGTCGAGTCGGCCATCGACGGGTCGGTCATGATGGTGGCTGGGTTCGAGTTCACCAGAATGACGCGATAACCCTCTTCACGCAGCGCCTTACACGCTTGCGCGCCGGAGTAATCGAACTCGCAGGCTTGACCAATGACAATCGGACCTGCGCCGATGATGAGAATGCTTTGGATATCAGTACGCTTTGGCATGTCTTACTTCCGAGCCTGCATCAATTCAAAAAAGTGGTCGAACAAGGGCTGCACATCTGTTGGCCCAGGGCTAGCTTCAGGGTGCCCCTGGAAACTAAACGCTGGCTTATCGGTATGGTGCAGGCCTTGCAACGAATCATCGAATAGTGACTTGTGAGTTGCACGCAATGTCGCGGGCAGTGTCGCTCCATCTACAGAGAAGCCGTGGTTCTGACTGGTAATCATGACGCGGCCGGTGTCTAAATTCTGCACTGGATGGTTGGCACCATGATGGCCAAATTTCATTTTCAGCGTTTTCGCACCTGAGGCGAGCGCTAACAGCTGATGCCCTAAGCAGATGCCGAAAATTGGTAAGTCTTTATCTAAAAAGGTCTTAATCGCCGCAATGGCGTAGTCGCAAGGCTCAGGATCGCCTGGACCATTGGAGAGAAAGACGCCATCGGGGTTCATTGCCAGTACATCAGCCGCCGAAGTTTGAGCCGGCACCACAATCAGCTCGCAACCACGATCAACCAGCAGGCGCAGAATGTTGTGCTTAACACCGAAGTCATAGGCCACGACTTTAAAGCGCGGCGCTTCAGTTGGCGTGACATAACCTTTCGCCAGATCCCAGCTACCTTCTGTCCAGCGATAAACTTCTTTTGTGCTGACGACTTTGGCTAAGTCCGCGCCCTTCAAGCTAGGCACTTTTTTCGCGCTAGCAATGGCCGCTTCAACCGCACCTTCTACTTCTGCAGCGGCGCCGGCGACAATAACGCCATTTTGCGTACCGCTTTCGCGCAAGATGCGCGTTAAGCGGCGCGTGTCGATTTCAGCAATAGCGACAACATTGTTGCGCACCAAATAGTCTGGCAGCGTCTCAGTCATTCGCCAGTTGCTAGCGATCATCGAGCTATCACGGATGATTAAGCCCGCAGCCCAAACCTGAGTTGATTCGTTGTCTTCGTTGTTTACGCCGGTGTTGCCAATGTGCGGATAGGTCAAGGTGACCATTTGCTGGCAATACGATGGGTCGGTCAGAATTTCCTGATAACCAGTCATGGCGGTATTAAAAACGACTTCGCCAGATGATTGACCATCTGCTCCGATTGATACGCCCTTGAAAACACTTCCGTCTTCTAGCGCGAGAATGGCAACTTTGCTCAAACCGACCTCCACACAGCGATTTTAGTTAAGCGCGCGTGCAAAAAAGCGAGAAGCGATGACAATCCTTCTCGTTCTATCCATATAGGGGTTGCACGCTGGCACGATTTGAAGCGGCATTCTACGCAGATGCATGCCCGCTGTCCAACCAAACACATCCTTAAACTGCGTAATTAGGGTGTGAATACAGTGGGCTGTTGCGGCAAGTTACGCTAAGCCAAGCACGTCTTGCATGGAATAAAGCGCCGGCACTTGCGCATCCTTATCTGAAGCAAGCCAGCGCGCAGAGCGCACAGCACCGGTGGCGAAATTGGCGCGATTGGTGGCAACGTGGCGAACTTCAACGCGCTCACCTTCGCCAAAGAAAAACACCGTGTGATCACCGACAGTGTCGCCGCCACGCAAAGTTTGAAAGCCAATTTGCTGGCGTTCGCGTGCGCCGGTGTGGCCATGGCGAGCATAGACCGCAACCTCATTAAGATCACGGCCCAATGCGCTAGCTACGGCCTCACCCATCATCAATGCTGTGCCCGAGGGCGCATCTACTTTGTGGCGGTGATGCGCTTCTAGCACGTCGATATCGACAGTGTCGCCAAAGGCTTTCGCCGCCAGCTCAAGCATCTTCAAGCTGACATTCACGCCTACTGAATAGTTGCCCGAATAGACCATAGCCTGTTGCGCACTTAATGCTTGCAGCTCAGCCTTTTGTTCAGCACTTAGCCCGGTAGTGCCAATAACCAAACCACGCCCCAGGCGCTGGCAAATGCCGGCATGAATCAGCGTTGCTGCTGGCGCAGTGAAGTCGATGGCGACATCGAAATCGGCCTTAGCAAGATCATCAGTAATGGCGATATTGAGTCGACCTACGCCGGCAAGCTCGCCGGCATCCTGACCAAGAAACTCAGAGCCCGAGCGCTCAATCGCAGCGCTCAGCTCTGCGCCATCAGCGGCCTGCACAGCAGCGATTAGGGCGCGACCCATACGGCCGGCAGCACCACAGATAGCAATACGTGTCATTTTGTCATCCCATCAAAAAAGTTACGCACCGCGCTAAAGAATGAGTCTTTATTAGGCGACTGCTTATTGCCATCGTCACTCATTGATTGCTTGAACTGACGCAGCAACTCTTTCTGCTCGCTACTTAAATGCACCGGCGTTTCCACGACTACGCGGCACAGCATGTCACCTTGCGCATGCGAGCGAATCGGCTTCACACCCTTGCCCTTGAGACGGAATAGCTTACCCGTTTGAGCACCTTCAGGGATGCGCAGCTTCACGCGGCCATCGAGCGTTGGCACTTCCAACTCACCACCGAGTGCGGCATCAGCAAAGTCGATTGGCACTTCGCAATAAAGATCGGCGCCATCACGCTTGAAAATACGATGCTCGCGCACCGATATTTGCACATAGAGATCGCCCGCTGGACCGCCTTGCGCACCGGCTTCGCCTTCGCCAGTCAGACGAATACGGTCGCCAGTATCAACACCGGCCGGGATTTTCACTTCCAATGTTTTTTGCTTGCGCACACGACCTTCACCGCGACAGCTGCCGCAAGGATCAGTAATCACTGTGCCACGACCATGACAGCTTGGGCAGGTCTGGCTCATGACAAAGAAGCCTTGTTGCACACGCACTTGGCCGCTGCCATTACAGCTGCGGCACTGACTGGCACTTGTACCTTTTTTCGCACCTGAGCCATCGCAAGGCTCACATTCAGTCATGGTTGGCACGCTAATTTTTACTTTCGCGCCGCGCACAGCTTCTTCCAAATCCAGCTCTAAGGTATAGCCCAAGTCTGAGCCGCGATTGCTGCGCTGCTGACCGCCACGCCCGCCACCACCAAAAATATCGCCAAAGACATCGCCAAAGATGTCACCAAAACCAGCTCCGCCTGCACCACCGCCACCGCCACCCATATTCGGGTCGATGCCGGCATGACCATAACGATCGTAGGCCGCACGCTTGTCAGCATCGGAGAGCACTTCATAGGCCTCGTTGGCCTCTTTGAACTTATCTTCGGCCTCGACGCTATCAGGGTTACGGTCTGGGTGATGCTTCATTGCCAGTCGCCGATAGGCTTTTTTCAGCTCATCTGCCGGAGCATTTTTTTGTACACCCAATACTTCGTAAAAATCACGCTTGGCCATTTGTTAACCCTCAAGCTCTGCCGCTTTCATCTTATAAATGCAAACGCGGGGATATCCCCGCGTGTGCGTCACTACTCATCAATAGAGCTTATTTTTTCTCGTCTTTCACTTCTTCAAATTCGGCATCGACAGCGCCATCATCACGCTTTGGCTCGGCTGCTGGCTCATCGCTAGCACCGCCCGCAGCGCCTTCAGCACCGGCTTGATCAGCATACATTTTCTGCATGATCGGCATCGAAGCATTGCTCAACGCTTCTACCGCAGTATCGATCTGCTCTTTGTCGTTGGCCTTAATCGCGGCTTCGACTTTCTCGATTTCAGCATCGACAGTAGCTTTCTCTTCAGCCGTTACTTTATCACCCAGATCAGTCAGCGCTTTTTTCGTTGAGTGCACTAACTGGTCAGCTTGGTTGCGCGACTCAACAAGCTCAGTGAACTTTTTATCTTCCTCAGCGTTGGCCTCGGCGTCACGCACCATTTTCTCGATTTCCTCATCATTCAAACCGGAGTTGGCTTTAATGATGATGCTTTGCTCTTTACCGGTGGCTTTATCTTTAGCGCCGACATTCAAAATACCGTTGGCATCGATATCAAAAGTCACTTCAATTTGCGGCATGCCACGCGGTGCGGGTGGAATATCGCTCAAGTCGAAACGGCCCAGCGATTTGTTTTGCGAGGCTTGCTTACGCTCACCCTGCACAACATGGATAGTCACAGCTGCTTGGTTATCGTCGGCAGTCGAGAACACTTGCTGCTTTTTCGTTGGGATGGTGGTGTTTTTCTCGATCAACGCTGTCATCACGCCGCCCATGGTTTCAATACCAAGGCTAAGTGGCGTTACGTCGAGCAATAACACATCTTTAACATCACCAGACAACACGGCACCTTGGTAAGCCGCGCCAATGGCAACTGCCTCATCGGGGTTCACATCACGGCGTGGGTCTTGGCCGAAGAAGGCTTTGACGCGCTCCAACACCAAAGGCATACGTGTTTGGCCGCCGACTAAAATCACATCGCCGATTTCGCTAATTTTCAGGCCTGCATCAGCCAAAGCCACACGGCATGGCTCAATGGTGCGTGCCACTAAGTCTTCCACTAGCGCTTCTAATTTAGCGCGCGTGACCTTCACGTTTAAATGCTTAGGGCCAGTGGCATCGGCGGTGATGTAAGGCAAGTTCACATCGGTTTGCGTGCTCGATGACAACTCGATTTTTGCCTTTTCAGCACCTTCTTTCAGACGCTGCAAAGCCAATGGATCGTTGTGCAGATCGATGCCTGTCTCTTTCTTGAACTCATCAGACAAGTAATCGATCAAGCGCAAATCGAAATCTTCGCCACCCAAGAAGGTGTCGCCGTTGGTCGACAGCACTTCAAACTGATGCTCGCCGTCTACTTCGGCAATCTCAATGATTGAAACGTCGAATGTGCCGCCGCCCAAGTCATAAACAGCAATTTTACGATCGCCTTCTTTCTTGTCCATGCCGAACGCCAATGCCGCAGCAGTAGGTTCGTTGATGATGCGCTTAACTTCCAAGCCCGCAATACGGCCAGCGTCTTTGGTTGCTTGGCGCTGCGAATCGTTGAAGTAAGCAGGCACAGTAATAACCGCTTCAGTCACAGCTTCGCCGAGATAATCCTCAGCGGTTTTCTTCATTTTCTTCAGCACTTCGGCGGAGATTTGTGGCGGCGCCTTTTTGTCGCCTTTGACATCAATCCAGGCATCGCCGTTATCCGCAGCAACGATGCTGTAAGGCACCATTTTGATGTCTTTTTGCACAACGTCATCTTTAAACTTACGACCAATCAAACGCTTAACAGCGAACAGCGTGTTTTTTGGGTTCGTCACGGCTTGGCGTTTTGCGCCGGCGCCAACCAACACTTCGTTGTCTGTGTAAGCAACAATCGATGGCGTAGTGCGCGCGCCTTCCGAGTTCTCAATAACTTTAACTTTGTCGCCATCCAAAATAGCTACGCAGCTGTTGGTGGTGCCCAAATCGATACCAATAATTCTACCCATGATGCTCTCCTACTAGCCCGGCGGCGTCGCCTGAGCTGTGACAAAAATGATTGCGCTTACTCGCGCCCTGTTTACTGATATGAGGCTGCTGAAAACTTTTTCAAGCCCCAGAACCTATTCCCAGACAAAAAATATGTTTTAGCCAGCACTCGCGACAACAACCATGGCCGGCCGCAATAAACGCCCCGACAAGGTGTAGCCTTTTTGGAATACCGCAGTCACCGAGTTCGGTTCCGCTGTGGTCGATGGCTGAGTCGATACCGCCTGATGCAGCTCGGGATTGAACGGCTCGCCAAGTGGATCAACGGCCTCAACACCAAAGCGTTTCATGGTGTCGACAAAAAGCTTGTGCGTTAGCGTTACGCCTTCATGCAAGGCTTTTAGAGCTGACTCTTCCGATGGTGTAGCTTGCAGCGCACGCTCCAAATTATCGGCAACATCGAGCAGGCTGCCGGCAAACTTTTCTAAGGCAAACTTATGCGCAGCAGTGACATCGCGCTCTGATCGACGCTGAATGTTTTGCACTTCGGCCTGAGTGCGCAGCTGCAAGTCTTTCAGCTGGCCTTCCAGTTCGGCTATGCGCGCAGTTTGAAAATCTACGCTGTCGTCGGCAAATTCAGGGATATCCATAGCTTGCGGCTGAGCATCTACTGCCTGCTCTGGAATGTCGTCGTGCTCTGGGGGCGTTTGCTCGCTCATAAAAACTCCTACTTAGGCAACTTCGTGAATGCTTACTCTAGTGGTGTCACGTATTGTTTTTTTCAAGGGCTGCGTGAAAATTCACCATCGCCGCATCGCAAGTCGCGCATGGCTGGCCTATCATTAAGTCATCGACTCAAGAGTTTCTCGCCATGCTGAGCCTGCTTAAAATCAGCCAATTTGCCATCGTGGAAAACCTCGAGCTGGAATTCAACTCGGGCTTTAGTGTCATTACAGGTGAGACCGGCGCGGGCAAATCCATCCTTATGGATGCCCTGGGCCTGTGCTTGGGCGATCGCGCCGATGGCTCAGTGGTTCGCGCTGGCGCCGAGCGCGCCGATGTCAGCGCCTTATTTCAAGTCGGCTACCTGCCTGAAGCATCGGCTTGGCTGGCGGAGCGCGAACTCGACGAAGGCGACGAATGCACGCTACGTCGCACCTTCAGCCGCGATGGCCGTTCGCGCGCCTATATTAATGGCCGGCCCGCCAACCTCAGCGACTTGCGCGCCATTGGCGAATGCCTGATTGATATTCATAGCCAACACGAGCACCAAACGCTTTTACGCAAAGATAGTCATCGCAGCATGCTCGATAGCTTCGCCAAGCTACAGACCGAGTCGAAGGCGCTGGCAGGTCACTTTTCGCATTGGCAAAATAGTGCCGCGAAGCTGGCCAAGGCCGAGCGCGCTGGCGCCGAACAAGCGGCGAGACTTGAGATTGTTGAGCATTTACTAACTGAGCTGGCGCAACTTAATCTTGGCAAAGATGAGTATCCGCGCTTAGAGCAACGCCACGACACGCTCGCGCATATAGGCACCTTGCAGCTCGACGGCGAGCAGGCTTTAGCGTTAATTAGTGAGGGCGAGAACGATACCGCCAGCCGCTACTTACAGCGCGCCATTCGCAGCCTAGAGCCACACGCCCAGCGCGCTACGGCACTTGCGGAAGCCATCGATCTATTACGCAGTGCACAGATTCAGATTGAAGAGGCTAGCCCGTCGCTACGGCATTTCTTAGATGACCTAGAGGCCAGCCCAAATGAACTTGCTGAGCTCGAGCAGCGCCTCAGCCAATGTCATCAGCTAGCCCGAAAGCATCGCGCCAATCCTGAAGAACTACCGACTATTGCAGAGACACTCGCCACTGAGCGCGACGCCCTGCTGGAAGCAGCAGACTTGGCTCAGCTTGCCGAGCAGGCTCAGGCTGCTGAAGAGACGTATCGAAGTCATGCACAAGCCTTACGACTAGCGCGCAGCAAAGCCGCGACAAAATTTTGTGAAGATATTCAGCAATTTCTTGCCGGCCTTGGCATGAGTAACGCACGCCTTGAGCTCACCTTAACGCCGCTAGCCAAACCTGCCGCTTATGGCCTCGATGACATCGAGTTTCAATTTAGCGCCAACCCAGGTCAGCCACTGCGTGCATTGGCAAAGGTCGCATCAGGTGGCGAGCTTTCACGGCTTTCACTAGGCATACAAGTGGTGCACGCGCGCCATTCGCCCGTTCCCGTCATGGTCTTTGACGAAGTCGACGTTGGCATTGGTGGTGGCATTGCTGAAGTCGTCGGCCGACTTTTACGCGCACTCGGTGAGCATGCTCAAGTTTTCAGCATTACACACCAGCCACAAGTTGCCGCGCGCGGACACCATCATTTACGCGTAGAAAAGCGCGTTATCGACGGCACGACGCACAGCACTGTGGTGGCGTTAAACCAAGAAGAGCGCGTGGAGGAGATTGCGAGGATGTCTGGCGGCGTGACCATTACTGAGGAAACACGCGAGCACGCCAGAACCTTAATGGCCGACTAAGCAGCCATATCGGCGCTTAATCGGCCTTCTCTTCCTTAATACGGCGGACATAAAGCACGAGGCTATGATCAACCATCTCGTAGCCGCGAGCTTTCACCACCTCGCGTTGGCGACGCTCGATTTCTTGATCAAAAAACTCGATTACATCGCCAGTATCGACGCACACCATATGGTCGTGATGGTCGCCCTGACTCAGCTCAAAAACCGAATGGCCACCCTCGAAATTGTGACGCTCCACCATGCCTGCTGACTCAAACTGCGTCAGTACACGATAAACAGTGGCAAGCCCAACATCTTCCCCAGATGCCAATAACGCTTTGTAGACATCTTCAGCGCTCATGTGATGCACATCAGAGCTTTCTAGTAGCTCTAAAATCTTCACTCGCGGCATGGTTACTTTTAAGCCCGCTTTGCGAAGCTCATAACTAGTTCCTGACATGGTTCGTCTCTTAGCTATAGTTTGCCGTATGATAGCCCGAAGAGTCGCTGGGTGCGCCCATCGAATCATTAAGTTACCCATTAAGCTACAAGGATCACTCGGGTCATGCAAAAGAAGCTGCTGGCAATCGCACTCACCGCTGCCGTATTGAGCACCGCGGGCTGTAAAAATGTATTTAGCGCCTACCGCATCGATGTGGTGCAAGGGCAAGCAGTCACTAGCGAACAGGCTGATAAAGTCAAAAATGGCATGACGCCTGCGCAAGTTCGCTATGTGCTGGGCTCGCCTCTGATCACCGATACGCTTAACCCCACTCGCTGGGATTACGCATATCGCTTTATTCCTGGCACCTACGCTAAAGAAGCCGGCATTGATAAAGTCCCGCATCGCCGCCTAAGCGTATTCTTTAGCGATGGCGTGGTTGCGCGCATTGATCGCGAAGGTCAGCTACCAAGCTCAGCGCCTGCATTACCTGGCAGCAAGGATGGCGCTGTGCGCACCACGCAGTCAGGCCTAGAGTCTCAGCGCCCCGAAGAATAAATAACGTTGAAAACAAAAAAAGCGCCTTCTGTTGGCGCTTTTTTTGCTTCGTATTGGCGACTTCAATAAGTTCTTAGCGCGTGAGTTTTGCTTTTTCAGCGCGGGCTTTTCGTGCCGCTTTCGGGTCGATGATCAACGGTCGATAAATCTCCACGCGATCACCTTCCTGCAAAATATGCGTGCTCGGCTCAGCCACCACCTTGCTCCACACACCCACAACAGGCAGCTCGGCACTTTGCAGCGCCGGACAGGCAGCTCGCACTTCGTCGTCATTTAGTGCCTGCGCCAGTGTGCTGCCCTCAGGCACATCGCGCTGCCACAGCCACTGCCGCTCAACTTCGGCATAAGCAATTTCGATACGCATTAGATCAGCCCAACTAATGAGCCCACGCCGGCCAACAGTGTAATGGGCGCCACCCAGCGAATCGCTATTCGCCAGACATTGTAGGCCGCCTCACTAGGCAGGTTTAAGGCTTTGCGAGCATGGCTCATTTTCATTATCCAGCCAGCGTATATCGCCAGCACCAGCGCATTCACGGTCATCCACAACAACAGCACCAAGCTCAGCTGCTGCAGGCGAATTAGCCCTGCGGTGTACCATAAGATTTCAGCCAAACCAATGACGACGACTAGCACCACAAATAGTGCAGGCCACATCGCTAAACCGCGGGCACTTAATACCGCCAACCATGGCCGCGCCAAAGCGAGCAGCATCAACAAGCATGCGACAGCGGCAAGTAGCACTGCTGCTAAGCCGGGCAACATCAGGGAAATCAGCATGGCCATCGAGAAGACTACGCTAGCGCCCTGCAATAGCGGCTGCGGCGTTACATGCTGTTGCCATGGCCAACGCACCATCAGGCCAGCGCCACCAAGCAGCGCGCCGATGAGTAGCGCCGCAGACCAGCCGATACCGCCTGGCAGCGCCAAGCTAGAATCTAGCGGCCACACCTGCTCATGACTCAGGCTATAAGCGCTAACGCCGGCTAACAGCAACATGGGCAGTAGCCAATGCGTGAGATTAGCGCGGCCGACATAGCGCAATAGGCCAAGAAATACGGCAAAGGTTGTTAGCGCCGGCACCAACATTGCTGAAGACAGCCAGCCCGACTGGTCATGCATCAGGCTTTGCACGGCGACAGTAGTAAATACTCCTGCCCATGTAGCCGTTAGCACCATGGCTAACAAGCCCGCAAACAAGCCGCTATAGGCAATAAATCGCCAGCCGCGAGCGGCATCGCTTTCGCGGGTTAGGTGCTGCATGCCGTCGACCAATGAACGCTTGCTGCGCACTGCCAATGCGCGCTCGGCCAGGGCTAATGGCCATGCCGCGAACACTGCCGACAGCGCCATATAGGGCAATTCGCCCCAAAGCACGCCGGCGCCGACAAGACCTGCCCATGCGAGTACGGCCATTGCCACGATAATGCTGCTGACAGCAGACTCGCTGGCGACAATCGAAGTTGAGTGGGGAGTGGTCACCGAGGTCATGAATTACTCTCTTTTTTAATCACTAAAAGGCGGCTCTAGCCGAAAAGACTATTTTCAGGATAGCCGCGCTGATACACAAGGCCACCATTGTGCCTATAATTGCCGCCTATGAGCCAAACTAAATCGTCCACCATCGCCCTCAACCGCCGCGCCCGCCACGAATTCTTCGTTGAAGAACGCTTCGAGGCAGGCTTAGTGCTTTTGGGATGGGAAGTAAAATCGCTGCGCGCAGGTAAATGTAACCTGACAGATGCCTATGTCTTGCTGAAAAA
>NZ_CEYEMI010000012.1:0-61544 GCF_982810325.1 Paraperlucidibaca sp. | reverse complement strand
ATGTCAGCTAAATTTGATTTAGCGTTACACACAAGAACTTGACTTATCTTGGCTGACAACGTCATCTCATAATGATAAGTTCCCCTAGTGAAATAATAACTACAAAACAGGGCACTCCATGAACATAAAAAAAATCTCGCTCATCGCGCTATGCGCGGCGAGCTTAGCGCTAACAGCGTGCGGCACTGAAGAAAGCTTCGGCACCTTAGACAATAGTGGCGGTAGCGGCAGTGGCGGTGATAGCGGCGGCGGTGATAGCGGTGGCGGCGCTAGCCCATTAGCAGCATTGTGCGCTATCCCAACTTTAGGCCCAGCCATTGTTGAAGGTTCTGGCGGCACTTGTGGCGAAGGCACTGGTGGCACAGACGGCGGATTCCCTGGTGTAGAGCAACTAGCAGCTTTATGCGCTATTCCAGCTATTGGCCCAGCATTAGTAGAAGGAGCCGGTGGCACATGTGAACCAGGCGCTGGCGGCGATTCCCCAATTTCACTTGAACAGCTCTGTGCCATCCCCGGTGTTGGCCCAGCACTAGTTGGCGGCGCAGGTGGTGCATGTACTGGTGGCGGCTCCATTCCTGGCGTTGAGCAGTTAGCAGCACTTTGCGCTATCCCAACACTTGGTCCAACCCTCGTAGAAGGTGCAGGTGGAACATGCACTGGCTCTGGTGGTGGCACAGCAATTCCTGCGATCCCCGGAGCTGAGCAGCTTGCAGTACTGTGTGCTATCCCAGTCATAGGCCCAGCACTAGTTGAAGGCGCTGGCCAATCGTGTGACAGCGGTAGCGGTAGCGACTCACCCATCTCACCTGAACAGCTCTGCATAATTCCTGGTGTTGGCCCAGCATTGGTTGGTGCAGCAGGCGGTAGTTGCAGCGATGCGCCTGCAGATGGCTCAGGCTTACCTGATGCGACAGCGCTTTGCGCTATTCCAGTAATTGGACCACAGCTAGTTGCAGCAACCGGTGGCACCTGTCCAGGAGGCTCAACAGGTGGCAGCCCACTGGATAGCCTTCCCCTAGATATGTTGCCGTTAGATCAGGCAGCTCCACTATGCGCATTTCCAGCTCTTGGTCCAATAGTGCTCGGCCTGCTGGGTGTGCCCTGCGGTGCTTAGTAAGAAGTAGCGTCATAGAAACAAAGAAGCCCCTAACTTAGGGGCTTCTTTTTGCCTACAAATTTACTTCGGCAAATATACATCCAGCGCAACACGGAAGCGACGCTTAATCAGCGCATACGTGGCGCGATCTTTCTTCGCCATTTCAGTCGCCCATGCCATTGCTGTTGGCAACAAAGCCTCCGCGCTCAGAGCATGCTCAATCACGCCTTTAGCCACGGCCTCTTCACCACCCCAGGCCACACCAGTGCTCATCATTTCCCAGGCGCCTGCGCTATTTGGTAATAGGCGCACGACTTCGGTCATCAATGGAGTGAAAGGCACTTTGATATTGACTTCAGGGAAGCAGAAACGGCCACGATCAGCGCGCATAAAGCGAATATCACCCGCAGAAGCCATAATGGCGCCGCCCGCATAGGTGTGGCCATTGAGCGCGAATGCTACTGGCATGGGAAAGCGCGCAACACGCAAGAACAGTGCCTCTAAGCGCGGGGCAAAATCATTGAGAAAGTAGGGAAAGCCATGAGTCGCTAAAATTGGCTCAATATCGATGCCATTGCTAAAAAACTTAGGATCATCGGCAGTAATTACCAAGGCGGCATTGCCTTCAGTGGCTTCGATGGTGTCTAGCGCTTCATTCCACGCTGCCATCGACTCGTTATTAAAGCGGTTATCGCCATGACACAAGGTCATCAGCCAGACATCGCCTTCACGGCTTAAATTCATCCACGACATAATACGGCTCACCATCGGAAAAAACACAGCATACCCAGAGAGCTACCCGCTTGTCACAAGCTAAACGCTTCGCCATCATTGGCGCCTTAGTGCCCAGCGCCCGCCAAGACCCGAAATTATTACTATGAAACTCAATGCCCGCCATTTAATTCTCGATGTCATGCTTGCTAGCGACGCCCATGTGCTTAGTGCACGCGAAGCTATTTTAGCCTGTCGCACCTTCGATATTTCCGAAAACTCCGTGCGTGTGGCTTTGGTACGCTTATCTGCAGAAGGTCTAATTGAAGGCGCAGGCCGAGGTAGCTACCGCCTAGCCACCGCTGCGCGCGACCTTGCTGGCGACATCGCGACTTGGCGACAAGCTGAACAACGCCTACGACCATGGCAAAAAGATTGGCTGGTGGTGTTTTCCGCCGGCCTTGGCCGTAGCGATCGCACAGCCCTAAACCGCCGTGAGCGCGCCCTGCAAATGCTCGGCTTCCGCGAACTCGACAAAGGCCTGCACGTACGCCCCAATAATATCGAAAAGGATGTTGATGCCGTACGCAAACGTCTGCACAGTCTAGGCCTTGAAAGCGATGCCAGCGTTTTTAGCGCAAATGATTGGGCGCCCGCGCGTGAGAAGGAAATGCTGAAACTCTGGGATATTGAGGCGCTGACTCGGCAATATGAAAGCGTGCAAATTCAACTTCGTGCATGGATGGCGCGCGCTAGTGACTTGGACCCAGAGGTGGCCGCACGCGAATGCTTTTTGCTTGGCGGCCAAGCGATTCGCCATGTGATTTTCGATCCTTTGCTGCCTGATCCGCTGGTGAATGCCAAAGATCGCCAAGCCTTTGTACAAACCGTGCGTGAATTTGATCAGCTCGGCCATAGCATTTGGCGCAAGCTTTACGACATTAATGAATAAGCACTACCGCTCATCGCACGATAAAAACAACTTTTGTCGGACTGTCTATGCGCTATAGTCCAAGCGCCGCTGTGCATCAAGCCAGCACTCAATAATCGAGGTCTTTATGACGCCCCTATCCCCGGCCATTTGCGCCCTTCTGGGTTTTACCGCACTCACCGTTGTTTTAGCGCTTGGCTATGTTGGCTATCGCGTGACATTGGTACTGAGCTTTAAAGCCGCTGCTAATTCATGGACTCGCGGCGCTGCAAGCCATGTCGACCCCGCCATCGTGACTCGTGTTCAGCACGCGCACATGAACTGCATAGAGAACCTACCCGTATTTGCCACGGTGGTGTTTATTGCCTACGCAATGGGTCAACTAGCACTGATTGATGAGTTAGCCATGGTCTTTATCGGCCTGCGTGTGGCACAAAGCGCGGTGCATGTGATCAACACCAATGCCACCATGGTCTTTATCCGTGGCAATCTCTGGCTCGCACAAATGAGCATCATCGTGTTCTGGCTGTGGCAGCTCTACGCCGCTCACTGATCATGATAAGCGCTGCTGAGAGATTAGTAGCGCTGCTTTTATTAAGGCGTAAAAAAGCCCGGCTAGCCGGGCTTTTTATTTTTGGTAGCTGAAGCTTACGCTGTCAGTTCCAAAATTTGCTTGAACAGATTTTTCTGCTCTTCGCTTGGACGTGCAGATTGCAGAGTCATGAGCTTGCTCATGTCGCCCTCTACTTTGATCTGACCAGTCATGAAGCCTTGCATGCCAGCAGCAGCATCACCTTCTAAGAAGATTTTGCGCAGCAAGTCAGCAGGCAGGATCAATTTGGTGCCAGCGCTGGCATTGTGGCCACGCTCAAACTTGCCGCCATTCAGTGCTAGGTCTACGGAGCCATCTGGCGCGCCATTTACCGTTACGTTCATCACCATGCCTGCAACAGCGGCAGGAATATTCAAATCGCCAGCAGCAGCGGTCAATGCGTCTACTTTGTCGAACCATTCTTGTGACAGGAAAGCGGCCATCGTTGCAATCTCCTAAAGCGACTCAGCGCTATAAATTCAGGGTTAATATCGGAAAACAAAACCGAAGGCTGAAACTACACGATGGCTTCGCAGCGCGCAACAGCGCACTGCGAAGCCATCACTTGATAGGCAAAACCTAGAGGTCGTAACCACGCTCATCATGCAGCGCCAAATCCAAACCTGTCCGCTCTTGCTCACTGCTGACGCGTAAGCCACGAGTGATTAGTCCTGTCAGCTTGAGTAAGCCCCAAGTAACCACAGCGGTATAAATAATCGTAACCCCAACACCAAGTGCCTGTACTCCGAACTGGCTCGCAATACTGTCATTGGCGCCCGAAAAACCTTGGCCTGAAAAAATGCCCAAGTTCGGACTGGCAAGCACGCCGACCAACAGCGTACCCAAAATACCGCCAATGCCGTGCACAGGGAAAACATCAAGCGAATCATCAATTTCCCAGCGGCGTTTAACAATTTGAGTCATGTTAAAACAGACCAAACCAGCCAATAGACCAATAAGCAACGCCCCCATCGGCCCAACATTTCCAGACGCTGGAGTGATAGTCCCAAGGCCTGCCACCATACCGGTGACAATTCCCAGCATTGAAGGTTTGCCGAAGCGCTTCCACTCACAGGCCATCCACATCAGTGCGCCGGCCGAGGCCGAAATATGTGTCACCAATAAGGCCATGCCTGCCGAACCATTGGCAGCGAGTGCAGAACCGGCGTTAAAACCAAACCAGCCGACCCAGAGCATACCTGCACCTGTTACGGACATAGTCAGGTTATGCGGTGGCATAGCATGCTTTGGAAAGCCGTTACGCGGCCCAATCACCAGAGCAGCAACTAAAGCCGCAACACCGGCCGTGATGTGCACGGTGATACCACCGGCGAAATCGATCACACCGAGCTGACTTAAAAAGCCGCCACCCCAGACCCAATGCGCCACCGGTACATAGACAGCAGCAGTCCATAGCATCGAAAAGATCAGCATCGCCGAGAACTTCATACGCTCGGCAAACGCACCGATGATGAGTGCTGGAGTGATGATGGCGAAGGTCATCTGGAAGGCGACAAACAGTATTTCAGGGATGTCACCTTGCATGGAGTCGGTGCTAATGCCCTGAAAAAAGGCTTTCGATAGATCACCAATGACTGGCTGAAGGCTGCCACCATCGCCAAAAGTCAGGGAATACAAGCCAAACAACCATAAAATGCTCACACCACCGGCAATAGCAAAGCACGCCATGAGGACTGAAAGCACATTCTTGGTACGAACCAAGCCGCCATAGAATAAGGCCAAGCCCGGGAGGGTCATGAATAGCACTAAGGCCGTGGCGGTTAAAATCCAGGCTGTATTACCGGAACTGAGCGCGGCATCGGCCGCGAACACTGGGCTGGCGCAAGCGACAGCAGATAGGCCTACGGCCAGTTTGCGAAAATACACAATGCTCTCCTCAAAACACTGAGCCTTAAATGGCGTCGTCGTTGGTTTCACCTGTGCGAATGCGCACAACATGCTCTAAATTGCTAACAAAGATTTTGCCATCGCCAATTTTTCCAGTTCCAGCAGCTTGCGTAATAACTTCAATCACGCTGTCGACCTGCTCATCACTGACGGCTAAATCAAGACGAACCTTAGGAACAAAATCGACCACATACTCGGCACCACGATACAATTCGGTATGGCCTTTCTGACGACCAAAGCCTTTAACTTCGGTGACGGTAAGACCAGTAATGCCAACGCCAGACAATGCTTCGCGTACATCATCGAGTTTGAACGGCTTAATCACGGCAGAGATCATTTTCATAAGTGAGTCCTTGAGGTTGCAATGAGGTTAGGTAGGAAGAGCATCATTAAACTCGTGAGATAGCATACCCAGAGTTAGTGATTTCTCCCATAACCTATTTTCAATGAGGTCTCTTAGGCCATCGTCAAAAACCCACCAAAACATGCAAATTAAACGCACATTTGTGTTGATGAGTTGTAAATAAAAGCAAAAAAAGGCCAATTAGCTGCATTTTGTCGGTGCACCAAAACGCTATTGGCACTAAAATGCGCCCGTCTAAATATACCCATTGATGTTGAAAGGTTATTTAGCAGCATGTCCGACACTTGCCGAGTTGCCCAGAAGCCCCTGCGCTTGCATGCTTAGTGCGCAACCGCTGACGTGTTCGTCTGACGTTCTAATCTGTTAAACAGGAAGCAGCTATGTCCCACGCACAGACAGTCGCCCATCCGCAATACCATATGAAGGTAGTTAGGCAGCTCGCCATCATGACTATTTTCTGGGGCATTATTGGTATGAGTGTTGGGGTGATCATCGCCTCACAACTCGCTTGGCCGGCTTTAAACTTCGATACCGCTTGGTTCTCATTCGGTCGCCTACGCCCATTGCACACCAACTTGGTGATCTTTGCTTTTGGTGGCACGGCATTGATGGCAACGTCATTGTACGTAGTACAGCGCACCTGTATGGCGCCGCTATATTTGCCGCGACTCGCAAGCTTTGTCATGTGGGGCTGGCAGCTCGTCATCATTTTGATATTCATCACGCTACCCATGGGCCTGACCTCAACGAAGGAGTATGCCGAGGCTGAATGGCCTATCGACATTCTCATTACGGTGGTCTGGATTGCCTATGCCGTGGTGTTCTTCGGCACCATCGTGAAGCGCCAAACCTCGCACATCTATGTGGCTAACTGGTTCTATGGTGCTTTTATTATCACCATCGCGTTACTACACGTCGTTAACTCGATGGCAATCCCTATCTCAGCCTTCAAGTCATACTCCATGTATGGCGGTGCGATGGATGCGATGATTCAGTGGTGGTACGGCCATAACGCCGTAGGCTTCCTGCTCACCGCAGGCTTCCTGGGCATGATGTACTACTTCGTACCCGTGCAAGCTGGCCGTCCGGTGTACTCCTATCGCCTATCGATCGTTCACTTCTGGGCTTTGATTTCAGTCTATATGTGGGTCGGCGCGCACCATTTGCACTACTCAGCATTGCCTGACTGGACGCAATCACTGGGTATGGCGTTCTCGATCATCCTTATCGCACCAAGCTGGGGCGGCATGCTCAACGGCGTGCTCACGCTCTCTGGTGCATGGGATAAATTACGCTCCGACCCCATCATTCGCTTCCTAGTTGTTGCCTTGTCGTTCTACGCTATGGCCACCTTCGAAGGCCCAATGATGTCGATCAAAACCGTGAACTCGCTGTCACATAACACCGACTGGACCATTGGCCACGTGCACTCCGGCGCTTTGGGTTGGGTGGCGATGATCACCATCGGCTCACTCTATGTACTGATTCCACGTCTATTTGATCGTAAAGCGATGTACTCCATCCCGCTGATCAACTTGCACTTTTGGCTCGCAACCATTGGTACCGTGTTCTACATCGTTTCCATGTGGATCTCCGGTATCACACAAGGCCTGATGTGGCGCGCAGTTAACGCCGACGGCACGCTGACCTACAGCTTTATTGAAAGCGTAGTGGCCAGCCACCCAATGTATGTTGGCCGTTTGATCGGTGGTCTGCTTTTCCTCAGCGGCATGCTGATCATGGCCTACAACGTTGCCATGACCATCTATAACGATTCGCCAAAAGATCAGCCGGCCACGGCGTAAGGAGTACGATCATGGCATCTTCAAAACATGAGTTAGTTGAAACAAACGTAGGCTTATTGATTTTCTTTATTGTTATTGCCATTAGCTTCGCCACCTTGGTGGAGCTAGTTCCGCAGTTCTTTCAAAAAGAAACCACGCAGCCGGTTAGCAGCCAAGTGCCACTAAGCCCATTGGCGATGGAAGGCCGCGATGTTTATATCCGCGAAGGCTGCCACGTTTGCCATACCCAGATGGTGCGCCCTTTACGTGCAGAAACAGCACGTTACGGCCACTACTCGGTCGCTGGTGAGTCGGTCTGGGAACATCCCTTCCTGTGGGGCTCCAAGCGCACAGGCCCAGACTTGGCTCGCGTTGGCGGCCGTTATTCTGACGAATGGCACCGTGCTCACTTGAACAATCCACGCGATGTAGTACCTGAGTCCATCATGCCATCGTACCCATGGCTTGAAACCACTCAGCTCGATGGCAAGATGACCGCGAAAAAACTGGAAACATTCCGTGGTTTTGGCGTGCCTTACACCGATGAAGACATTGCTGGCGCCGCTGATGCTGTTCAAGGCCATAGCGAGCTAGATGCTGTTGTGGTGTATTTGCAGCAGCTCGGTCACGCCTTCAAAGATCGGGGGATTCGCTAATCATGGATAAAGGCACTCTGCATGGCATTGCCACTATATTGGCGATGATCGCGTTCCTCTCTATTTGCTGGTGGGCATTTAAACCGTCCAACCGCAAACGCTTTGAGGCTGATGGACAACTGGCTATCGATACCGATCCGATTCACGGTATCGATGCCAAGCAGACCCCGAAAGGAGATAAAAAATGAGTGACTTTTGGAGTGGTTACATCATCGTTCTGTCGCTAGCAAACATCATTGGTGTGAGCTGGTTGCTCCTATGGACCCGCAAAATGGATCTGTCGGACTTGGCAGAAGATGGCACAACAGGTCATGAGTACGACGGCATTAAGGAATACAACAACCCGCTACCACGCTGGTGGTTGATTTCATTTTGGCTGTCGATTGCCTTCTCCTTGGGCTATCTCGCGCTTTACCCCGGCCTTGGCAAGTTTCCAGGCCTCTTGGGCTGGACATCGCATGGTGAACACAGCCAAGACCAAGCCAACTACGACACCGAGTTTGGCCCACTGTACAAATCATTTGCCGCCACTCCGATTCCTGAGTTGGCCAAAGATGATCGTGCCATGCGCATTGCCGGCCGTATTTTCGCCAACAACTGCGCGCTCTGCCATGGCTCTAACGCCCGCGGCGGCCAAGGCTATCCCAACCTGACCGACAACGATTGGTTGTACGGCGGCGAGCCCGAGAAGCTAGTTGAGACATTGACACACGGCCGCCAAGGCGTGATGCCAGCATGGAAAGACGCCATGGGCGAACAAGGCGTGAAAGAAGTGGTTGCCTATGCCTTGTCACTGTCTGGACGTAATGTTGACAACGAACTAGCCAAAGCCGGCGAACCGCGCTTTGCTGTCTGTGCCGGTTGTCACGGTGCTGACGGTCGCGGCAACCAAGCCATTGGCGCACCTAACCTAACCGATACTATTTGGTTATACGGTGGTGCTGAGCGTCATGTGCTCGATACAGTGTATTACGGTCGCAAAAACCGTATGCCTAACTTCGATAAAACACTAGGTCCAGACCGTGTGCACTTGATGGCTGCCTACGTTTATTCACTAAGCCACAAATAGACTAGTTGTTGTGAGATCGGTGAGCTGCGGCAATATGTCGCAGCTCATCAGCAGCACCCTCGCGTATAATCTACGCCCCGCTGACCTTAGGACACCGGTGCCATGAGTAATCAGATTCCCACTCGCGACTTATCTCCAGACCCCGTGCGTGTGGTGCAACCGAAATCAGCAGACCTCTACGCCAAGCGTGAAAAAATTCATGCCCGCGCCATCACTGGTTTATTTCAAAATATTCGTCTCGTGACTCTCTATCTCACCATGGCTGTTTTCTTTCTGCTGCCATGGATTGACTGGGAAGGCCGCCAAGCGGTGCTATTCGATCTCTCCAATCGACATTTTTATATTTTCTGGTGGACCTTTTTGCCGGAAGATTTCTTCTTCCTATCTTGGCTATTCATCATTGCCGCCTTCGCACTTTTTGCTGTAACCGTGCTCGCTGGGCGCGTCTGGTGTGGCTATGCCTGCCCGCAAACGGTATGGACAAAGGTGTTTATGTGGATCGAGGAAGTCGCTGAGGGCAACCGTAACGCCCGCTTGCGCCTCGATAAAGCACCGATGAGCTTGCGTAAATTCATCAAACGCATAATCAAACACTCAGGTTGGGCTGTCGTCTCTATCGGCACCGGCATTGCCTTTATTGGCTATTTCACGCCCATGCGCGATCTCTGGGAACAATTCACCACGCTCAGCATGGATCCATGGATGCTGTTTTGGATGCTATTTTTTGCCGGCGCAACTTATCTAAACGCTGGCTGGATGCGCGAGCAAGTCTGTCTGCACATCTGCCCTTACGGCCGTTTCCAAAGCGTCATGTTTGACCGTGACACCCTGATTATTTCCTATGATAACTATCGCGGCGACCCGCGCGGCTCACGTGGCCGCCATCAAAGCAGTGAAGAGGTTGGCTTAGGCGACTGCATCGATTGCAAACTCTGCGTACAGGTCTGCCCTACTGGCATCGATATTCGCGATGGCCTGCAATTCGAATGCATCCAATGCGCAGCCTGTATTGATGCCTGCGACAGTGTCATGGATCAGATGGGTTATGCCCGTGGCTTGGTGAAATACACCACGGAAAATCTGTTAGAAAATACCGGCGATGGCAAATACCATTTCCTACGCCCGAGCTTAATCATCTACAGCTTGGCGCTGACCGTGATGATCTCGGCACTGCTCTTTGCCCTCTTCATGCGCACCCCGCTATCCATCGAGGCCATGCGTGATCGCGGCGCACTCTTTACTGAAAGCTACGATGGCGTAATCGAAAACAGCTACACGCTAAAAGTGCAGAACAAGTCGCAAAAAGACTATCAGTACCGTATTGAAGTTCGCTGTGACTCCATCCCCGTCACCATGGAAGGCGGCACAAAGTACATGACCTTGCAGGCCGGCGAACTCGCCACGGTGCCATTAACCGTAACGCTGCAAGATACCGACATGAAGGGTCGCAGTGCCGATATTGAGTTTGTGGTTACTCGTATCGATGATGAGTCCATACAGGATTCGACCGAAAGCACCTTTATGATGCCACGCCGCTAAACAGAGGATAAGTTGCATGAGTACGACCGCACAACGCCCGTGGTACCGCCAATTTTGGGTCTGGTTCATCATTGTTTTGCCATTTATCTCTATCATGGGCTCGCTGTACTTTGTCTACACAGCAGTAGTGAATAGAGACGATGTGGTGTCTGGCGACTGGTATCAAGACGGCAAGTCCATCAATGAGGATTTCGCGCGTGTAGACGTCGCGCGCGAGCTCAATATGCATGCAAATATCATCCTCGATGATATTTCTGGCGAGGTCTTGGTCAGCATGCAGGGCAACAAGGATGTGCAGTGGCCTGCTAGCCTGAAGCTGAATTTGTATCATGTGACGCAAAAAGTGCGTGATCAAACACTGAATCTGACGGCGGTATCGCCAGGCGAATATCGTGGCCAACTTGCCAAGGCACCAGTCGGGTTTTACACGCTTGATCTCAGCACCAGCGATTGGCATATGAGCAAAGACATCAATCTGCCCGCTGACGGCAATATTGATCTATCAGCGCAATAGATCGTTGATTACTCACTCATTGTGACCCTCTCCTGTTATCACTGCGGCCTGCCTAATCCCGAGCGCATTGGCCCATTTCAGGCGATTGTGCTTGGCGAAACGCGAGCGTTTTGCTGCCCCGGCTGTTTGGCTGTGGCGGAGAGCATCGAAAGTAGCGGCCTCAGTGATTATTATCTCAGTCGTGATAGCCAGCCCGGCGCGGCCTTTGCTGCCGCACCGGCAGAACTCTTGGCGCGTTTCGATCATGCCGCCGTGCAGCGCGAATTTGTTAGCCACCAAGGTGAGCTTACGATTGCCGAGCTGAGCATCGAAAACTTGAGTTGCGCGGCCTGCGCATGGCTTATCGAGCGGCGCTTATTGCAGTCCGCTGGCATTGTTGAGGCCAGCGTTAACTTCAGCAATCATCGACTGCGCGTGCGTTGGCACGACGACACCATTCAGCTAAGTCAGGTATTGGCTGAGCTTGAGCATATTGGCTATAAGGCCCGCCCATTCCAACGCGACACGCATGCCGCCGCACTGAAACAGCAGGCGCGCACTCAACTCTTTCGCGTCGCCCTCGCCGGCCTCGGCACCATGCAGGCGATGATGCTTGGCATTGGTCTGTACTTGGGCGCATTTCAGGGCATCGACACCGAATATCGCGACTACATGCGCTATATCTCAGGCCTAGTCACCATTCCTGTGTTTGCTTGGGCTGGTTGGCCGTTTTATCGCTCAGCATGGTTGGCATTGAAAGCGCGGCATTTGACCATGGATGTGCCGGTGTCGATCGCGCTCATTGGTGCATTTTTCGCGAGCTGGTACGCCACAGTCATCGGTCAAGGTGAGACTTATTTTGACTCGGTTTGTATGTTTATTTTCTTCTTACAAACTAGCCGATTTGTCGAGCTAAAAGCCCGCCAGCGCGCCGGCGAACGCGCGGCTGACTTGCTCACCATCAACCCGCGCTTGGTCAAGCGTTGGCACAGCGGACAATGGCACTCGACGCCCAGTGATGAGCTTGTAGCCGGCGAGCGCATTCTCATCGATGCCGGTGATACGGTGCCGGTGGATGCGCAGCTTGAGCAAGACATGGGCTATGTCAGCGAGGCCATGCTCACGGGTGAGCCGATGGCATTGCGCAAGCGTCAAGGCGAGATAATTTTAGCCGGCAGCATTGCTGGCGAGCAGGCTTTGATCGCAACCGTGGTGCGCAGCGGTAATGACTCTGTGTTGGCGACTTTGCATCAGTTGATGTCGCGCGCGCTTGCAGAAAAACCGGCAATTGCCCAACGCGCCGATAGCCTTGCGCATTGGTTCGTCGCTCGCGTACTGGTTTTAGCCGTCTTTGTTTATATTGGCTGGCAGTTTGTTGACCCATCACAAGCCTTCTGGGCAACACTCGCGGTGCTGGTGGCAACCTGCCCCTGCGCACTCTCATTGGCAACGCCAACGGCCTTAACCGTCGCCACGCAGCGTTTAGCCGAGCTTGGCTTTTTGGTTACGCGTGGTCATGTGCTAAGCACGCTGCCTGAAGCCACGCACATCGTATTTGATAAAACTGGCACGCTCACCGTTGGCGCACTGCAAGTTAGCGCCTGTGATTTAGTCGAGCCCAGTCTGCCACTTGAGCAAGCCTTGAGTTTTGTTGCGGCAATGGAGACTGGCGCAAGCCATCCAATAGCTCGTGCTTTATGCCGCTATGTTGCCGGGCAAGACATTGCGCTAATGACACTGAGCGGCAAAGCCGAAGCGCATGCTGGCCTCGGCATGTCAGTACTGCATGATGGCGCTTGTTATCGCATAGGCCACGCAGCTTTTGCCTTGGCTAAAGCACCACAACAAGCCGACGACACACTGGTGGTTTGGCTGAGCAAAGATCATCAGCCGCTGCTGCGCATTGCCTTAAGCGACCAGCTGCGCCCGGAAGCGGCTGAAGTCATTGCCAATTGCCGCGCTAAGGGTTTAATCACGGTTTTATTATCAGGCGATGCCTCGACGCTGCCGGCAAGCATCGGCGAAGAACTGGGCATAGACATTGTTCATGGCCAGCAAAGCCCTGAGCAAAAACAAGCGCGCATTGCCGCTTGGCAGGCCGAAGGTGCAATCGTCGTAATGGTTGGCGACGGCATTAATGATGCCGCTAGTCTCGCGCAAGCGCATTGTGGCGTGGCCATGGGCTCAGGCACAGACTGGGCACAAACCAGTGCCGATGCCGTGCTCTTGGGCGACCGACTGGCGGCATTAACGCCCGCTTTCGCTCTCGCCCAGCGCACAGCGCTTACCGTGAAACAAAATATGCGCTGGGCTGTGACCTATAACTTGGCCATCTTGCCGCCTGCCGCCTTAGGTTTTGTGCCACCGTGGGCTGCCGCCTTAGGCATGTCGCTAAGCTCATTGGTTGTGGTGTTTAATGCGCTGCGCTTACGCCGCGCCAAGCTTCACTAAAGGGTTTTTATGGAAGTTATTTATCTGTTGGTGCCACTGAGTTTGGCCTTTATCAGCATCGGTATTTATGTGTTTTTCTGGGCCATAAAAAGCGAGCAATTCGATGATATGGAAGGCCCAGCGCATCGCATTTTGATGGATGACCAAAGCCAGCGCCGCCGCGACTTAGCCGCGCAAGAGCAACGCCATGCGGAGCGTGCAGCTCAGGCTGCGAAAGCCAAGGACACTGGCAATGACTGACTTTGCTTGGCTGTTTACGGCGGCCACTATGGGTCTGCTCGGCGGCACGCATTGCGTTGGCATGTGTGGCGGCTTAAGTGGCGCCTTCACCTTTGCCCTACCTGCCGATCAACGCCAAGGCTGGCGTCTTCTGCTCTGGCAACTGGTGTTCAATAGCGGCCGCTTACTGACTTACACCTTGCTCGGTTTAACTGCCGGCTATTTGCTCGCCGATCTGCAAAACCTTGGCCCTGCGAAGCAAATCATCCGCATCATTGCTGGCGTTTTTATGATTTTGATGGGCGCCTATATGGCCGGCTGGTTTTTGGCCTTGGCGCAAATCGAACGTTTAGGCGGGCCGCTGTGGAAAGCTTTAGCACCAATACGCCAACGCATGTTTCCAGTGCGCCATCCTGGCCACGCCATCGCTGCCGGTATGATCTGGGGCCTACTGCCCTGCGGCCTTGTCTATAGCGCGATGACACTAGCCATTACCCGTGCCGATCCGAGCCAGTCAGCGCTAGTGATGTTGGCCTTTGGTCTGGGCACGCTGCCCACACTGCTGCTGACTGGCACTGCCGCCGGCCAAATCAAACGCGTATTGCAGCGACCTGGCACACGTAAAACCGCTGGCCTGTTGATTATTCTCTTCGGTCTGTGGACACTGCTCGGCACGCAGATGCACAGCAGCCATCAGCACGGTGGTCATGCGGCGGGAGCTGTGGATCACGAGATGCCAGCAATGGATCATGATATGTCGGGCATGGATCACGACATGCCTCATCACTAACAAGAAATCAGCAACGAGAAATCAGCCATGATTCTAAAATCGCTACGCCTAAGCTCACTACTATTTGGCCTAATGGCCTTCGCTAACCCCGCCCAAGCCGCCATCGGCGATTGGGTACAAGAAACCGCGCTCGGCCTAGAGCAGCATATGGCAAGCCTCGAACGCAGCAGTTATCGCGTCGATAACCATGACATCGTTGTCTTTAGCCGTCACATCGACAGCCCAGCACCGTGCATCGTGATGATTCACGGCTTCACAGCACGCGCCGCACATTGGTTCCGCATGGCAAAATCGCTGCCTAAAGATCGCTGCATCATTGCCATGGACCTGCCCGGCTTTGGCCAATCCAGCTTTCTGCCCACGGCGGCTTATGACCCTGCCACACAGGCCGATCGCGTTAGCGATTTGATCAAGGCCATGGCGCCGAAAAACCCGCAAGTCGACCTTATCGGCAACTCCATGGGCGGCGAAATTTCGGCGCAATTTGCGCTGCGCCATCCTGAGCAAACACATAGCCTTGCGCTGATGAATGCTGCTGGTGTTAGCAGCCCAACCTTAAGCACGCTGCGCAAGCAAATTGCGGCCGGTAAAAATGGCTTTTTCGCCACCACGGTTGATGGCTGGAAGCGCTTCTACGACATCACCATGATTGAGCCGCCCTTTGTGCCAGGTTTTGTCCTCGATGCTGTGGCCGCAGAAGCTATCGCTCGTGTGCCGCGCCATGAGTATATTTTTAAACAGCTAGGCGGCGTGATGGACACTGAATTGGGCAATATTCACACGCCAACGCTGATCATCTGGGGTGATCAAGACCAGCTGCTAGACGTGAGCATGGTCAGTGTTTGGCAGCGCATTGCCGGCTCCAAAGCCTATGTTTATAAAGATATTGGTCATATGCCGCAGCTCGAACGCCCCAAGCAAAGCGCAGCGCTATATCAGCGCTTTTTAGCCGGCGAGCTGAACTAAGCACTGCGAAAATGTCCGATGCCGCGCATTGCATAGGCTTTGCCCCTATCGTCAATGCCGACACCCGGCTGCTGATTTTAGGCAGCATGCCGGGGGTCGCATCGCTAGCCGCAGCTAAGTACTACGCACACCCTCGCAATGGCTTTTGGCCTATCGCGGCAGAATATCTCGCCACAGAGCACGACCTAGCCGCACTTCCTGATGATTTCGATGAGCGTTACGCGCTACTTTTGCAAGCCAACTGCGGCCTTTGGGATGTGCTTGCAAAGGCGCAACGCAAAGGCAGCCTAGATGCAAGCATCCGCAACGATAGCTTACAGATAAACGATTTTAGCCACTTATTCGACGAATTTAGCCGCATATCGCATATAGCTCTTAATGGCCAAGCCGCCAGCAAATGGTTTCATCGCTTGGTGTGGCCAACACTCTCAGCAGCGCAACAGCAACGCCTGCATTGCCATACCTTGCCATCGACCAGCCCGGCTCATGCCGCCCTGCCATTGCCGCAAAAGTCCCAGCAATGGCAGGCTGTATTTCAGCTAGCTCTGCGGCAGGCTTGAGTCTATCGGCATTAACGCTTAGCTTTAGCCAGTCCAAAATAGCTAAAGCAATACTCACTAACGACTATAAGAGAGAAGACTTATGACGCTTACTCGCACCCTGATGGCCAGCGCGCTGATACTCACCTCAACAGCCACTTTCGCCGGCAAACCTGCAGATATCGTCGTTGAAATGCACCAAGTGACCGATGCCGGCATTGCCGATAGCGTCGGAAGCATCACGCTCAGCCACAACCGCTACGGCACGGTCATCACGCCAAACTTAAAAAACCTGACGCCCGGCCAACATGGCTTCCATATGCACACCAACCCAAGCTGCGAGGCCGCTGAAAAAGACAGCAAAATGGTGCCGGGTTTGGCAGCGGGCGGTCACTTCGACCCAAAGAACAGTGGCAAACACGGCTCGCCCTGGGGTGATGGCCATTTAGGCGACCTACCCGTGCTATTTGTTGACGCCGATGGCAGCTCGACAAATCCTGTGCTGGCGCCGCGACTCAAGCTAAATGACATGCGCGACCATTCCTTGATGATGCATGTCGGCGGAGATAATCATCACGACCATCCCACAGCACTTGGTGGTGGCGGCGCGCGCATGGCCTGTGGTGTGGTTGGTGCAGCCGCGAAATAAGCAAAAATGACCATCCCTTTCTCAGCTGCCGAAGCTCAAACCTCGGCAGTGCTGGTTATTAATGCTGGCAGTTCTTCGATTAAATTTGCCCTGATCTCTTGCGACTCACCACAACCCATTGTGCGTGGTGAGATTGAGCGTTTGGGCAGCGCCGAGGCCACGCTTAATTGGCGCATTGCTGAGGATAAGCAAGCCGAACAAATCTTGGCACAAGCCTCACATGAGCAAGGCTTTGCCGCCATTGTGGCCTGCCTAGCACCTTATCAATCCATGCTGAAAGCCATCGGCCATCGTGTGGTACATGGTGGTGAAGACTTGCAAAATGCCGCGCTCATCGATACCGATTGCCTGGCCATACTCGAGACCAATAGCGGCTTAGCGCCACTGCACAACCCCGCCAATATTGCCGGCATTGAAGCTGCCATGGCGGCTTGGCCAACATTGCCGCATGTCGCCGTCTGCGACACCGCATTTCACCAAACACTGCCGGAAATGGCCTATCGCTATGCCATCCCAGATGCGCTGTATCGTGACCATGGCGTGCGCCGCTATGGCTTTCATGGCACCAGCCATCGCTACGTGAGTGAGCGCGCTGCCGAAGCCGCCGGCCTGAGCTATCAAAACAGCAGCTGGTTGGTTGCGCACTTAGGCAATGGTGTCTCCACCTGCGCTGTGCACAATGGCGAAAGCGTCGACACCAGCATGGGACTTACGCCGCTAGAAGGCACCGTCATGGGCACGCGCAGCGGCGATGTTGACCCCAATTTGCATGGCCATTTGCAGCGTAGTTTGGGCTGGAGCTTGGAGCGTATCGACACCATGCTCAACCGCGAAAGTGGCTTGCTGGGCTTGTCTGGCCTGTCCAACGATATGCGCACCTTGCTAGAAGCACGAGCCAATGGCCACGATGGCGCGCGCTTAGCCATCGCCGTATTTTGCTATCGCTTGGCGAAATCGTTGGCCGCCATGCGCTGCGCCTTACCCGCGCTCGATGGCCTGATTTTCACCGGCGGCATCGGTGAACACGCGCCAGATATTCGCCGCGAAACCATGGCGCACTTAAGCTGGCTTGGCGCCACGCTAGATGACGAGCTTAACCAGCAAACTGTTGGCGGAAAATCAGGCCGCATAAGCTCTAGCACGAACACGGCCATCTGGGTTATTCCCACTAATGAAGAGCGACAAATTGTGCTCGAAACCCTCGCCGTCTTGGCCGCTATCCACTAAATCAAAAGGACCGCCATGCACGCGTTTTTATTAGCCCCGACCAGCACCCGCGTTGGCCTCACGTCCACTAGCTTAGGCATGGTGCGTGCGCTTTCTCGCGCCGGTCTCAGCGTTGGCTTTTTCAAGGCCGTCGCACAGCACCACTACAACGATGTTGGCCCTGAGCGCTCCACTGGTTTGGTGAAGCTCACGCACAATATCGACTCGCCAGAACCTCTAGCTCTGAGTGATACCGAGCGCTACATCGCAGAGCACAATCTCGACGACCTGCTCGAAGCCTTATTAACGCGCTTTCATGTCGCGGCTGAAGGCCACGATGTGGTCATTATTGAAGGCATGGTGCCCACGCAGCAGTCGAGCTATGCCACGCAAGTAAATGTTGCGCTTGCCAATAGCCTCAACGCGGAAGCCATTATTGTTAGCGCGCCGCATGAAGAAAATGCTGAAGCCTTTGCCGACCGTATTGCGCTCAATGTTCAGCAATTTGGCGGCCCTGACCAAGCCTGCATTATTGGTGCCGTAGTCAACAAACTACCCAGTGCAGAGTATGCCAAAGCCTTACGTGCTTCCTCGCCATTATTCGCTCGCGATGACTTCCATCTCATCGGCTGCATTCCTTGGGATGAGTCATTAAATACACCGCGCGTGGCCGATGTCATGGCGCTGATGCAGGCCAGCCCCATTTCCGTTGGCGATGCCGCTCGCCGTCGCGTGAAAAAAACCGTGCTCTGCGCACGCGCCATGCCCAATACCGTGCAGCTGCTGCAGCCCGGCGTGCTCATCGTCACTCCCGGCGATCGAGATGACATCATCGTGGCTAGCTGCTTGGCAGCAATGAATGGTGTACCGCTCGCCGGCCTCTTGCTCTGCACCGATTTTCAGCCCGATGAACGCGTATTCACACTCTGCCGCCCAGCCATCGATGCCGGCTTGCCAGTATTTACCGTGGCCTCCGGCTCCTACGATACCGCGCGCGCCTTAGCAAAGATAAACCCGGAAATCCCACTCGACGACGCCGAGCGTGCCGAGGCCATCACCGAATTTATGGCCGGCCATTTGGATCAAGATTGGCTGCAATCACGCTGCGGGCAAGCCCCGGTCGTGCGCATGACGCCGGCAGCATTTCGCTATCAATTAGTAAGTCGCGCCAAAGCCGCTAAAAAGCGCATTGTTTTGCCCGAAGGTGCCGAGCCGCGCACCGTACAGGCCGCTGCCATATGCCAAGCTCGAGGCATTGCTGATTGTGTGTTACTAGCCAAACCTAGCGAAGTGCATGAGGTAGCCCGCAGCAACGGCATCACCTTGCCAGCTGAACTAACCATTATCGACCCCGATAACGTGCGCGAAAACTATGTTCAAGCCATGGTAAAGCTGCGTGCGCACAAAGGCTTAAATGCCCCGATGGCACTGGCACAACTCGAAGACACCGTTGTCCTCGGCACCATGATGCTCGCCGAAAATGAAGTCGACGGCCTAGTCTCCGGCGCTGTGCACACCACCGCCAACACCATTCGCCCAGCACTGCAGCTGATCAAAACTGCACCCGGCTATAAGCTCGTGTCATCGGTATTTTTCATGCTGCTGCCGCAGCAAGTCTTGGTTTATGGCGACTGCGCGGTGAACCCAGACCCTAATGCGCAAGAGCTAGCTGATATCGCGCTGCAAAGTGCGGCCTCGGCGGAAGCCTTTGGCATCCCTGCCCGCGTGGCGTTAATAAGCTACTCCACGGGCGACTCAGGCACTGGCGATGAAGTCGAAAAAGTCCGCGAAGCCACGCGCTTAGCCAAGCTCGCGCGTCCCGATCTCGCACTCGATGGCCCGCTGCAATACGACGCAGCCGCCATCGCTAGTGTCGGCAAGCAAAAAGCCCCGAATAGCGCAGTTGCCGGCCATGCCACCGTGTTTGTTTTCCCTGACTTAAACACCGGCAACACCACTTATAAAGCCGTGCAGCGTAGCGCCAACTGCGTCAGTGTTGGCCCCATGCTGCAGGGCTTAAATAAACCGGTGAATGATTTGTCACGCGGCGCATTGGTCGATGACATTGTCTTTACCATCGCGCTAACGGCGATTCAGGCGGCGACAAAGGCTTAAAACTCAAGCTTAGCCAATGCCAAGATTGCACTGACTAAGTATAAAAGTCGCACTCGGTTTGCGGCGCTAGCCGCATTTGGGTAAGGTCGGGGCTAACAAAAATACAGCCCCGACCCATGCCCTCATCATTTTTAAATCGCACACTCGACCGTTTTGAGCGCCTCGGCAACCGACTACCGCACCCAACCTGGCTATTTGTTTGGCTGTGTTTTGGCGTCGCCGTGCTCTCTGCTATTGCCAGCGGTTTAGGCTGGCAAGCACCTTGGCCCGATGGCAGCCGCGTGGTCACCGCCGCCAACTTAATCTCGCTCGATGGTCTGCGTTATGTGCTGGCCAGCAGCGTTACTAACTTCACTCAATTCGCGCCCGTCGGCAGCGTTATGATCGCCATGCTGGGCCTTGGCCTAGCCGAGCGCTCGGGACTGCTCGGCGGCATGCTCTCGGGTCTGGTACGCCTCAGTGGCGGCCGTGGCTTGGCCTTTATCGTGGCCTTTGCCGGTGTCTTGTCTAGCCTTGCTGTCGATGCCGGCTATGTCGTGATCATTCCGCTCGCCGGCCTGCTGTTTGCGCGCGCTGGCTTGCCGCCATTAGCCGGTATTGCCTGCGCGTTTGCCGGCGTTTCAGCGGGCTTTTCCGCCAATATCGCGATCGGCCCAGTGGATGCCATTTTGGCCGGCATCACCACGGAGGCCGCACGCACCGTCTCGCCCGATGCCACCGTGGCGATTACCGCCAACTACTATTTTATTGCCGCCTCAACGCTGTTGGTGACGCTGGTGATTACCGCGATTAATGCGTGGATTGTTCAGCCGCGACTGCAAGCGGCAGAAGCGATGATGGCGCATGACGCGGTAAAGCATGCGCCGGGTATGGCGCTAGATGTTGCCGAGTCAGATAAAACCGCCGCCGCCCAGCTGCAAACACACACCGCCGATGAACATGACGACAGCACCTTGCATCGCGCCGGCAGCCTCGCCGCCCTGCTCTGGACGCTGCTCATCATTGCCGCCTGCGTATGTGCCGTGTGGCCCGCCGATGGCGCTTTACGCGGCCCCGATGGCAGCATTTCACGCTCACCGCTAGTACAAGGCATCGTCGTCGTCATTGCCTTTACCGCCGGTGTCGCCGGCATCCTCTACGCACGTTTTAGCGGCCGATGGTCGCGCGCCAGCGACTCTGTCGCCGCCATGGAAGACACCTTTAAAAGTCTCGCCAGCTATCTCGTGCTGATGTTTTTTGCCGCACAATTTGTCGCTTGGTTTAACTGGAGCCAGCTCGGCCAGCTACTCGCCATTGAAGGCGCGGCCACACTGCAACAAGCCGCCCTAGCACCCACTGCTCTTTTGCTACTATTTGTCTTAGCCACCTTCACCATCAACCTATTCATTGGTTCCGCCTCAGCAAAGTGGGCCCTAATGGCACCTGTCTTCGTGCCCATGCTGCTGCTCGCCGGCATCCCCGCCGAATCCACGCTCGCGGCTTACCGCGTGGGCGATAGCGTCGGCAATATCATCACGCCATTGATGCCCTACTTCGCCATGGTCGTCGCCTTCGCGCAGCGCTATCAGCCTGCCGCCGGCGTTGGCACCTTGGTCGCTCTCATGCTGCCCTACTCACTGATTTTACTCGTGCTGTGGGGTGGATTTCTCGGACTATGGCTCAGCCTCGGCTGGCCACTGGGTCCTGTTTCATAACCACAACTGTGGTGTCTGAGCTTCGCTTGGGCGCTGTTATGGCCTACGAGGTGTTTCGTGATTTGGAGTTTCCTGCTGTTTCTTACCGGCTTTGCGCTGGTCGGCGTTAGTGCCGCGCGCAAAAGTCGTGGTACTGCCGACGATTACTACTTAGCCAGTCGTGATATATCGCCGGCACTCGCCGGTCTCTCGGCAGTCGCCACCAATAACAGCGGTTATATGTTCATTGGTGTCATCGGCTACACCTACGCCACCGGCTTTGCCGCCATCTGGCTGATGATAGGCTGGATCAGCGGCGACTACGTGGCCTCACGCTATGTCCACGCCCGCCTGCGCCGCCTCACCGAAGCCACAGGCGCCGTTAGCTTTGCCGACATCCTCAGCCATTGGAACGGCCAGCGCGATGTCTTGCTACAGCGCCTGCTCGCACTCATCTCACTGGTATTTTTATTGGCCTATGCCAGCGCACAGCTCGTTGCCGGCAGTAAGGCACTGCATGTTCTGTTTGATTGGCCAATGGCCACTGGTGCTTTCCTCGGTGCCGGCCTTGTGCTGCTTTACTGCTTGGCCGGCGGAATTCGCGCCTCCATGTGGACTGACGCCGCACAATCATTCGTGATGATCGGTGCCATGAGCCTGATGCTGATTGTTGCCACGCTTAACCTTGGCGGCCTAGAGGCTGTCTGGCAACAACTCCACAGCATCCCCGGCTATATGAATGCCTACCCGAAAGACCTCGCATTACCGGGCTTGGCCGGCGGCGTACTGTTTGCCGTGAGCTGGTTTTTCGCGGGGCTCTCGGTGATCGGCCAGCCACATGTCATGGTGCGCTTTATGGCGCTAAATAACGGCGCGCATATGAATCGCGCACGACTGTGGTACTACCTCTGGTTTATCGCCTTCTACGCGATGGCTACCGGCGTTGGCTTGCTCTCGCGACTGTATCTGCCCGATACGGCCAACTTCGATGCCGAATTAGCCCTACCCACTATGGCGCTGGAGTTACTACATCCGGTCTTGGTCGGCCTCGTATTGGCAGGCGTTTTCGCCGCCACGCTCTCCACCGCCGACTCGTTAATCTTGAGCTGCTCGGCCGCGCTCACCCATGATCTTGTGCCAGGGTCGAACAAATTATCGCGGCTGAAGTGGGGCACCGTGATCATCACCGCCTTGGCGCTTATATGGGCGCTGAGCAACACCCAAAGCGTGTTTAATTTGGTCATCATGGCGTGGTCTGGCTTGGCCAGCGCCTTAGCACCGCTGCTGATTTGCCGCGTGATGGGCGCGCAGCCGCCGCGCTGGGCACGCTTCGCCGCCGTCATTGTTGGCTTAAGTGTCGCCATTGCCTGGCGCTATTTAGGATGGCAATCAGCGCTATACGAAGGCATGGCGGGCATGACTGCTGGTGGTGCATTATTGGCGCTCTCGCTAATCGTCACACGTCACAAGCGAGTAACGCCTAGCGCGCAGTGACATTGCCCTAGGCATTTTTCCACTCATTTAGTGAGTAACAACCGCTTATGTCTTCAAAAGCCGCGCCCTCACCAGTACTACCAGCTTCTATGCGCTTCGTTGATTGCACCGCCGTCGGCGACCCCGAGGTCATGATCATCCGCCATGGCGCACTACCAACACTCGCTGCCGGCGAAGTCCTGATTAATGTGCATGCAGCCGGCGTTAATCGGCCCGATATTTTGCAGCGCCGCGGCCTCTACCCTATGCCCGCTGGCGTCAATCCGGTGCTTGGCTTGGAAGTCGCTGGCGAGATTGTCGCCATTGCTCCCGATGTCAGCGGCTGGCAGCTCGGCGATCGCGTTTGTGCGCTGACTAATGGCGGCGGCTATGCCGACTACTGCGCCGTGCCATCGGGCCAATGCTTGCCGATGCCCATCGGCTTATCCATGCAGCAGGCAGCAGCCATTCCAGAGACATTTTTCACGGTCTGGGCCAACCTTGTACAGCTCGGCCACGCCCGCGCCGGTGAGCGCGTGCTGATCCATGGCGGCAGCAGCGGTATTGGCACTACGGCGCTGCTACTTGGGCGCGAGCTAGGGCTGCGCTGCTTTGCCACCGCTGGCAGCAAGGAAAAATGTCAGCTCATTGAAGACTTAGGCGGCGTTGCAGTGAACTATCGCGAGCACGATTTTGCTGAAGCCATTGTGCAGCTCAGCGATGGCGAAGGCGTCGATGTCATCCTCGATATTGTTGGCGCCAACTACCTAGAACAAAACCTGCGTCTGCTCGCCAACGACGGCCGCTTAGTGATTATCGGCATGATGGGCGGCATCAGCGCCACGCTAAATTTAATGCCGATTATGCTCAAGCGCTTGCAGATTACTGGCTCGACCTTGCGCGCCCGCAGCAGTGCGCAGAAAGCGGCCATTGCCGAACAACTACACGCGCGAGTCTGGCCGGCATTAGCTGCAGGGCGCTGCTTACCGGTGATCGATCAAGTCTTTGCCCTAGAGCACGTAGCCGATGCCCATCGTCATTTAGAATCAGGCGATGGCATGGGCAAAGTTGTTCTAAGCTTAGTTTGATCGCGGCGCGTTACTTAAACATGAGCAAAACTTAATATAGCCGCAAGCTTGGGTTCAGGCGCTGCTGGCTATTGTGTGGGCTGGCACTGCTTTAGTGCTGAAAAAGGCACATAGCTCATGCAAGAAAATATGTCCGATACCTTGGTCAAGGTTCCGCAAGTCACACTGCTGTTTTGGATAATCAAAATCGCAGCCACAACGCTTGGCGAAACGGCTGGCGACGCAGCCTCGATGTCGCTAAATCTTGGTTATCTGCTCAGCACCGTGCTCTTCACTGGCTTGTTTTTACTCACGCTTAGGGCACAAATCAAAGCCACCACTTTTCACCCAATGCTGTACTGGGCGACGATTATTGCCACCACCATTGTTGGCACCACACTTGCCGACTTTGCCGATAGATCATTAGGCATTGGCTATGCTGGCGGCACCTTGCTACTGCTGAGTCTTTTATTCGGCACCTTACTCATCTGGCATCGCAGCCTAGGCTCAATATCCATCCATTCACTAAGCACGCCACGCGCTGAGTACTTTTACTGGGTCACGATATTATTTTCGCAAACCCTGGGCACGGCATTGGGCGATTGGACGGCAGACTCAGCGGGGCTTGGCTATCGCGGCGCGGCAGTGATATTTGGTCTTATGTTGCTGGTGGTTTTGGCCGCGTATTTATGGACTCATATTTCGCGCACCGCCCTGTTTTGGGCAGCATTTATTTTGACTCGGCCCTTAGGCGCAGTGGTTGGCGACTTTTTGGATAAACCATTGGCCGCCGGTGGCTTGGGTCTGAGCCGATTCACCGCCTCGGCAGTGCTTATGGCTTTTATCGTGATGTGCTTGCTGCTCTTTCGGCAAAGGCCGGCAGAGCGAGCAAGCCATTAAACCTAAGCCTAGCAACCGCTTAGGCTTAGGTAAAAAATCAACGAGCAATTAAGCGCTGCGCTTCACCTTAAACCACGCCGCATAGAGCGCTGGCACAAACAGTAGCGTAAGGCCGGTGGCGACGACCAAGCCGCCCATGATGGAGATCGACATCGGCCCCCAAAACACACTACCCGACAGCGGCACCATGGCTAAAATAGCCGCTGCCGCCGTCAACACCACCGGCCGCGAACGGCGCACCGTAGCATCAACAATAGCTTGCCAAGGCTCATGACCTTGCTTGATATCCTGCTCAATTTGGTCAACCAAAATCACCGAGTTGCGCATGATCATACCTGCCAATGCGATGACGCCAAGCAGCGCAACAAAGCCAAATGGCACATTGAATATCAGCAGCGCGGGCACCACACCAATCAGCCCTAATGGCGCGGTCATAAACACCATAAACATCAGTGAAAAGCTCTGCAGCTGGAACATCAAAAATGCCAGCATGGCGATTAGCATGATCGGAAATACTGCCGATAACGCCTTGTTCGCCTTCAAACTTTCCTCAATCGCACCACCTTGCTGAATTTCATAACCCGGTGGCAAGCGATCAATGATCGGCTGCAAGGTCGGCATGATTTGCTGCGTGGCATATGGCGCTTGCACACCATCGGCTAAGTCACTGCGCACGGTGAGCTGCAAATGGCGATTTCGCCGCCACAGTACTGGCTCCTCAAACACCGGTTCGAGACTGGCCACTTGGCTCAATGGCACTACGCCGCCAGTGCGCGAAAACAGCGACAAATCACCGATGCTATCAATACGCGAGCGCTCCTCTGGCGTGCCACGAACCACAATATCGATAAGCTCTTCGCCACGACGAATTTGGCTCACCGGCGCACCGGATAGCGCGGTTTGCACGAGATCGGCAATATCGGCACTACTGACACCTAAAAGGCGTGCTTTATCTTGATCAACACGCAGCTTCATCGAGCGGACTTGATCGTTCCAATCTAGCTGTGTGTCGCGCACTAACTTACTTTCGCGCACGGCATCACGCACATCATAAGCAATCCGGCGCACTTCCATGGGGTCAGGCCCAACGATGCGAAATTGCACAGGGAAACCCACTGGCGGACCAAACTCTAGACGCAGCACACGGCCGCGCAAATTTGGGAATACTTGGTCTTTATCAAACAAGGTCATTAAGCGAGTACGCACTGCTTCGCGCGCCTCCAAGTCATCGGTTTGAATAACAAACTGGGCATAGCCAGGGTTGGGTAGTTCTGGCGCCAGAGAGATATAGAAGCGCGGTGAGCCTTGACCAACATAGGCAGTGAAATACTCGATGTCTTTGTCTTTCGCCAAGATTTTTTCCAAACGCTCAACTTCATGCTGCGTGGCCTTAATTGAGGAGCCCTCTTTTAAGCGAAGCTCCACCAAAAGCTCTGGACGCGATGCGGTTGGGAAAAATTGCTGCTGTACTAGTTTCATGCCAAAAATAGACAACACAAAGAGGCTAGCTGTGGCGATCAGTACCACTTTCCGATGCTGCACACAGTAATCAACCCAGCGCCTTAGGTGCTTATAAACCGGTTTGTCATAGGGGTCGTGATGGGCTTTTTCGGCTAAATCTTTGGGCAGCATTAGTACGCCCAAATACGGCGTAAAAATCACTGCGACAAACCATGAAACGATCAGCGCTATGCCGACAATCCAGAAAATACCACCAGCGTATTCGCCCGATGTCGAGCGCGCAAAACCTACTGGCATAAAGCCTGCAATGGTCACCAAGGTACCGGTGAGCATGGGAAATGCTGTCGACGTATAAGCAAACGTGGCCGCGCGAACACGATCCCAGCCCTGCTCCATTTTCACCACCATCATTTCCACCGCGATGATGGCGTCATCGACCAATAGACCGAGCGCAATAATTAGTGCGCCTAAGGTGATGCGATCTAAATGCCAACCAAAGGCATACATGATGACGGCGACAATGCCCAGAACTAGTGGCACCGAGGCGGCCACGACAATGCCAGTGCGCCAGCCGAGGAATAGAAACGACACTGCTAGCACGATGACCAGTGCTTCTAAAAAGGCCTTCTCAAATTCCCATACCGATTGCTCAGCGACTTGTGATTGGTCGGCGTACTGCTCGATCTCGATGCCCACGGGCAGATCGGCGCGAACTTTCTCCATCTCGGCAGCTAAGTCGCGGCCCAAGGTGAGGATATTGCCATCGGCCACCATGGTGACACCGATCGCTAAAACGGGATGGCCATTGTGGCGAATACGAAAATCTGAAGGATCCTCATAGCCGCTGTAGACCTTGGCGATATCGCCTAAGCGCAGCAAGTTACCACCGGCCTCAACACTGACGCCAGCTACATCGGCAGCTGAGTGCAGGCTGCCATCGATGCGAGCAAAAACACGATCACTTTTGGTGTCGATAGAGCCTGCAGGACGCACCTGGTTTTGCTGCGCAATGGCGGCAAAGACGGCCTGCGGCGCTAGCCCAAGTGAGGCTAAACGGCGCGTGGAAAGCTCAACATAGACTTTTTCATCTTGCTTGCCGAGGATATTAACTTTGTTGGTATTTGGCACCGTTTGCAGGCGGCGTTTGACCAGCTCAGCGAACTCCTGCAGCTCGGCCTGAGTAATGCCATCGCCGCGTAGTGCATACAGTGATGTGTAGACATCGGTGTATTCGTCGTTATAAAACGGCCCACGTACGCCGGCAGGAAACTCAGCGCTTATATCGCCAATTTTTTTGCGCGCCTGATACCACAGCGCTTTCAGCTCATCGCCTGAGTGTCGGCCATTGATGCTCAAGGTCATGCCGCCATAGCCGTGGCGCGAAAAGCTATGCACGAAGTTCAAATGAGGCAACTCTTGCACGGCACGTTCCATGCGATTGAGCACTTCATTTTGCAATTCTTCAGCACTAGCACCAGGCCAGGCAACCACGGCTGTCATAGCCGGTACGTTGAAGTTTGGATCTTCCAAACGGCCTAGCTTAGTAAACGAAAAAATGCCCGCCAGCAGTGAGGAAATCATTAAAAATAAGACGATGGTGCGATGATTTACCGCCCATTCGGAAAGGTTGAAACCTTTCATGGACGCGCCCCAGCGGCTGCTGGCTGATTCAAGCCGGCGCCACTGCGCTCAACAGCACGAACCTGCATCTTGGCATCGAGCTTTTGCACGCCCGCGATGACTACTTTTGCGCCATCCGGCACGCCTTTCACGGCCACTGTTTCGTTATTAAAACTCAGCACTTGCACAGCCTGTTTCTGCAAGGTCGGCGCTTTATCGTTAACTAGCCAAACTGAGACTTTATCGCGCGCTTTCACTAAAGCCGTCGCGGGCAAGATAACCGCCGTAGATGGCGCCTCAGCAGACTTCATCACGACCTGTGCGGTCATGCCCAAATGCAATGCTGCAAGCTGCTCTGGCGTGGCATTGTGTAAGGAGAAACGCGCACGATAAGTGCGTAGTGGTTGCGAGGCAGCTGGCGAAATTTCACGTAAACGCAGAGTGATACGCGGCGCATCCGAGCCCCAAATATCGGCCTCAGCTTCTTGCTTGGAGACAGTGGCCATCAAGCCTTCAGGGATGTCAGCGGCAATTTCCATTTCGCCCGGTTTAGCTATTGAGACCACCGGCACGCCCTCGCCAATAACCTGCCCTGCCTCGGCACGAACGGCCGTCACCACGCCATCGTATGGAGCGACTAGGCTGGAATAACGCAGGCGATTTCGCGATAAATCGGCTTGGCGCTGAGCTTGCTGATACTGCGCTTTAGCTGCTTCAGCACGGGCAGTTTGACGCTCACTCTCTGCCACGCTAATAGCGCCAGCCTTGACCAAGGTCACCATGCGTTTGGCATCGGCATTGGCTTGGTCATACTGTGTTTTAGCCACAAGTACCTGATCTTGCGCAGCAGCAGATGCGAGCTGATAGTCACTGCCATCGAGCTGCATCAGCACTTGGCCCTTGCGCACTGTTTGCCCAAGCTCAACTGAGCGTTTAGCAATACGTCCCGCGACTTGAAAGCCGAGATCGCTGGCATAACGCGCGCTCACTACACCTGGCACACTACGTTCAGTGCTCATGGCATTGCCACTAGCCCCAACTGTCATCACCAATACTGGCCGTAGCTCAGCATCGACCTCTGCATCACTTGACGAGCAAGCACTCAACGTAAGCAGCGCGGATGCAAAAAAAATGGCGCTAGCGACATAGCATTGGCTAGAGGAATAACGTAGAAAACGTGCGTTCATGATGACAAGCTCAACAAAAGTGGCGGATGTTCTTTTAGTATTTATGCTGCAAACAGGACAGACTTTGACCATTAACTAGACCATGCCGTATAGTAATAAAACCTATTAAATAGACTGTCAAGTAAACTCATGAGCAAAGATCAGCCAGCGATTGCTAAGCGCGGTCGCCCACGCGACCCAAAACGCTTGCAAAAAATCTTCGAGGCTGCCTCACAGCAGTTCCTCGAGCATGGTTATGATCGCGTCAGTATGGACGCGGTGGCGAGCGCTGCCGGCGTCTCGAAAATGACGCTGTATAACAACTTTGCTAGTAAAGATGCGCTGTTTGAGGCCTGCGTGGCCTATCGCACTACAGGTATATTTGCCGGCTTTAGCGATGACATGCTTGATCCGAAGCACCCAACCGAAGCGCTTACTCTCATTGCCCAGCAGTTCATCTCACTCATGCGCGCCGATGATGTCATCCGCATCCACCGTGTCATGTTTGGTCTAGCCACAACGCATCCCGATATTTGCGCGCGCTTCTACAGCGCCGGCCCCGAACATGTGAACCTGTATGTACAGGACTATTTGAAGGCCGCCGTGGCTGCCGGAAGTTTGGCCATTAGCCATATATCGCAAGCAGCCGATCAGTTTTTAGCGCTGAATTTGGGCCGCTCGCACCTAAAGGCCACCATGGGCTTAGGCAAGCCTAGCGCCGAGGCCGATGCGCTATTAGTTCACGAAAATGTGGCGATGTTTATCGCGCGCTATGGCAAGCAAAATCTTTCGTAGGTGTTAGCTAAACAGCTACCCTTTTTGACTCACGATATTCGCTTGGCGAGCAGCTCAGCCAACGACGAAAAGCACGCACGAACCCACCCGAGTCCATAAAGCCCAAATGCGCTGCCAACTCATCCATTTTCATCGATGAGTTCTCCAGCAGCTGCATGGCAATCTGCTTACGCTCTTCATCAACAATATCTCGAAAGCTTGCGCCCTCTTGCTCTAGCTTGCGCCTTAGTGTTCGTGGCGACATGGCGAGCGCTACCGCCATGTCATCCAGCGAGCTACTCAAACCTAAGTCACCTAATAATTTTTGTCGCACTCGCCCCGACACGCCAGAAACGCTTATTCGCTGCATACGCAAACGGCATTGCTCTTCTAGCAATAGCACTAAGCCGGCATCGTAATTAGCAAATGGCAAATCTGCCTCTGCTCGACTCACCGTAATGCTATTTTTCTGTGCGAAAAAAACAGGCTTGATGCCACAGAGCTTCTCGATGAGCGTGGCATCAATGCTGGGCTGCCCAGCAAATTGCAATTTTTTTATACCAAAGCCCGATAGCGACAGCTCTTTGATTAAATTGATAGTGGTTGCCATATCACGCTCTAGCAAAAACTCCCGAAGATGTGGCGATATAACACTCGAATCAAGGCTGATGCCAAACTCATCGCCTTCATCGATCAAGGCGACTTTGCAGTAGACCGTGCTTAGCGGCAGATAGCGAATGCCTATCAACACCGCGTCACGCAAAGTTTTGCTTGTGCGCAAGGCAAAGCCCCAAACCCCAAAAGTAGCCAAGCTATATTGCAGACCAAGTTCAAAACCCATGGCAAGGCCATCGGGCATGGCCAGCATCATATTCTCAATAAGTCGCATTTCCTGTTCGCGACTAACCATGCCTTCAGCGCTAGATAGTGCCTCTTCGGATATACCGGTGCCGAGTAAACAGCTAGCCCTATCCATGCCCCGATGCAGGGCAAAGTTGATCATGACCTGGCTCACAGCAGCGGGGTGCAGCTGTTCTTCATGCGTGGACATAGATGGTGGAGCCCTTTTTCCGTTACTGAATGTGGCCGCAGATTCACTACAGATGGCCACACCGGCCGTAGTGATGCTTGCTATGAAGCCCTATGGTTCTAAGTTAGCACTACGAGGAATACTAACGATGGAAATTGATCGCGCCGTATTGAACAAGCAAGCCATTGCCAGCGCCAAGCACTATATGGGCAAAATGGCCTGGCCGACAATCGCGCTCACCGTCAGTGTCGTGACTGCTTTTATTTTATGTTTGGCATTATTTGCTAGCGGCGCGCTTTCGCCATGGCTGGCGTTTATCGCCTGTGCGGCACTGACATATATGTCATATACCCCGCTGCATGAGGCGGCTCACGGCAATATCCATGGTCAAAACGATAAGTACAAATGGGTTAATGATCTCTGCGGCTACTTAGTCGCGCCCATCATTGCCATTCCTTATGCCTCTCACCGTATTGAGCACTTTACTCATCACCGCTATACCAACCAAGCCGACAAAGACCCCGACTTCATTGTCAGCGGCATGGGTAAGGGCGCCGTGTCTTTCATCACCACGATTTTTAAGTTTCTGTGGACGCAAAATAGCTTTTTCGTCAAACACGGCTGGGCTGCTGCATCGCTAAAAGAGCGGAGCATTTACTGCCTAGAGGTCGCTGCATCATTAGGCTGGCGAATTGCTTTTCTCACCTTTGTCGATCAGCCAGGCACCTTCGCTGTAATACTTTTAGGCTATATTTCTGGTGGAATTTTTACTGCGTATTGGTTCGCCTATCGGCCACATTTTCCCTACGACCAAACACAGCGTTATCGCACCACGAGCAGCTTAATCATGCCGGCATGGATGAAGCCTGTTGAGTGGTTTTGGTTTGGGCAAAACCTACACTCCATCCATCACCTTTTCCCACGCGTGCCGTTTTACCAATATCACGCCTTGCACCGTGATATTGAGCCGATATTGCGGGCTCACGACACACCAATTATTGGCATTTTTAGCCGCTTACCGGTGTCGCCAAGCACGCCGCAATAAGCTACTTGGCAACAGGCACATGGCTTAGCCGTATTTTTGCTCATGGCGCAGCAATACTTTCTCTACTTTCGCCAAGGCAGTTTGAATTCTCGAAGGGATGGATCGCCCTTGCAGAGCGTCGGGTAGTAGTACGGCCGAATGAGCGGCGCACAGCTGCTCGGCATCCTGCCATTGCGCCGCCAGTTGCACAGCCCACGCCCTAAACTCCTGCGCCGCTAAAGGCCGCTTTTGCAAAGCACTTGCCAAGGTCAAATGGAAAGTCACTTCAGGCTTTTTAAGCTTTCCTAACAAGCCAGGCAGCTGCAAATACATTAGCGTGTCATCGGCATGAATAATGCGCGATGGCTTGTGATAGGCCAACACAGATGAAAAGTGAATGTGCTCATTGTGCGAAATAAAGTCGACACCAGCGGGCACAGAAAACTCAAACTCATCGGCAAATAAGCCTGCAAACGCGTCGGAATCAGTCAGTTCAGGCTGCCATGGCAACTCAGGAAATTTTTCTAAATGACGCTGAGTGCCATAAAGCTTTGCCTTTGGATATTGTTGGTGAGCATTGCGCACGTGAACGGTATGAAAAGGATGCAGGTTGATGATGGCCTCAATATCTTGGCCGTCACGGGTCAACGCATCGACTGTAGATTTCAGCTCACCTTGCAAAGTGTAAGCATCGAGCAAGATGAACTTGCCAGTCTTTTGCTTAACCAAGGATGCATGGGTGCCGATATTTAAAATGCCCGCGACTTTAAATACGCCACGAATACTCCAAAAGTGCTCTGACAGCGCGATGATTTCTTCTTTCATGGTTTAAATGCTCGTGAAAAATAGAGGGCAATTAAACCACTTTATTCCTTAGGCTTGATAGCGATCGAATGCGGTGTCACCGACCAAGTGCGTATTGGCGTATGGCCTTCGCGCTCCCAATCTGGCGGCATAATCAAATGCTTCACGCGCTGCGCCACTGGGCCCGGCGCCATGACATCACGCATCATGTCGACGGCTTCGTGCAGGTTAAGCACCACGGGATTATACGAATTGATTTGCTGCGTAATGCCGAACTCAGCCTTCGCCACCTCGGGCTCAAAAGTGCCAAATAAGCGATCGAAAATAATCAATGTGCCGCCGTAGTTTCTATCGATGTACTCAGGGTTGCGGCCATGGTGAACGCGGTGATGCGATGGCGTATTGAAGATGGCCTCAAACCATGCCGGCAACTTGCCAATAGTCTCGGTGTGAATAAAGTATTGGTAGGCCAAGTTCACCGCCAAGCAGAACATGACAACGACTGGTGGCACACCTAACAGGCAGAGCGGAATGTAGAAAATCCAAATGCCGACAAAGGCATTAAGCAGGCTTTGGCGCATGGCCGTGGTGAAGTTCATCACCTGCCCGCTGTGATGCGGCACATGTGCAGTCCAGAACCAACGCACGCGATGCGAACTGCGGTGATAGATATAAAAGCACAGTTCCACGGCGACATAGATTGGCACAACAGTCCAAGCATTCACTGGAATATCCATCAAGCGATAACCATAGGCCCAGGAAAACACAGCGGCGGTAAACAACACCCACACAAGGGCTTCAAACAGCTGATACGACGCCCCTAAAGACAGGTTGGCGAAGATCTCTTTGAGCTTAAAGCTAGCAGTGTTTTTACGGCGCTTTTGCACGGCAAACTCAATAACAAAGGCCAGTAGAAACAATGGCGTCATGCCAATCAAAAACACTTGCTTCCAATCAATGTTGTCGCCAAAAAACGTTTGCAGCCAAGGCATAAAAAATGATGTTACGGCGTCCATGGTCTTTCCTCTTTTTAGTTTTTCTACACGACACATGGTAGAGATGAGCTGACCAGCGCTCTTGACCAATATCACCAATTCTATGCATTATCTGCCAGATGAAAAACTCATCGTCAGCGGCATCAATAGACCCTAGCGCCTTAGATTTGCTCAGCAGCTTTCTTGATCAGGAAGACCTGCAGGCGGTTGATCTGCGCACACAGTTACGCGAATTACGTACTAGTTCGCGAGTGGCTATTGAGACCTGGTGGCAGCTGCTGGAGGCGATACATGCACTCTGCCCTCGCGATGATTTAGGCTTGAAAATTGGCCAATGTCTGCAGCCACATCACGCCGGCGTGCTCGGTTACTTGGGTATTTACAGCACCACGCTAGGCCAAGCTCTGATGCGCTTCCATCGGTTTCAGCCTCTACTACACAACCTCGTACCCACAGTATTTCGCGCCGAAGCTGGCGTTGTGATCGTAGGTTGGAGCATAGAACGGCGCTCCACACAGCTCTCGGATGATGTTTTTTTCTCTGGCTTAATGCGCTTTATTTCGCTGCTCACTGGCCGTAATGACATCAAACCTATCTTGATGAAATCGCCAAATAGCCCGCCAGCTCATCGCGCCTTATACGAGCGATTTTATGGTTGCCCGGTGGAGTTTCTCGCCAGCGTCAGTGAGCTGCATTTCCCCGCGCACTTCATGACATTGGCGGTGAACACCCAGGACCCCTACCTTTCAGGCCTGCTAGAGCGACAGGCTGAAGCCATGCTGCAAGCACTGCCTAAGCTCGACCCACTGCTGTCTGATGTGCAGCAAGCGATATTGGGCATTATGCAAGATGGCGCACCAACGATGGCGCAAGTCGCGATGCGCATTGGCCTCGCTGAGCGCAGTCTCTACCGTGCGTTGGAAGCACGAGGCATGGGCTTTAAAACGCTGGTTAACTCACTACGCTTTGAGCTCGCAAAAGACTATTTATGCGATAGCGATTTGTCGCTGCCGGAAATTAGCCTGCTCTTGGGCTTTGCCGATCAAAGTGTGTTTACGCGAGCCTTTCGCCAGTGGAGCGGCACAACACCGCTGAAATGGCGAAAAGCTAACTAGGCAGGACAGCTTCAGCTGTTTCTCGCCGCACGAGCAGCATGCAGCTTCTTATAGCTTTCGATCAGGCGCAGATGCTTATCCAAACCTTCAAGTTGCATATTGGTAGGCGTCAAACCATAGAAGCGCGTCGTGCCTTCCACCGAGCCGACCACAGCCTCCATAACTTGCTCGCCAAACATGCGTTTGAAATTAAACAGGTAGTCGTCTAGCTCGTAAGTATCATCAAGAAGGACTTCGAGCACCGCTCTCACTGCCTGATAAAACAGCCCGCGCTCAACGGTGTTGTCATTGAACTGTAGAAAGGATTCGACCCGCTCTAGGGCTTGCTCATGCTCTTGTAAGGCTAGGTTTATCAGTAGTTTAAGCTCAAGCATGGTGAGCTGACCCCACACCGTATTTTCATCAAACTCAATGCCAATTAGGGTGATGATGTCGGTCTGCTCATCGACCTGGCTATCTTCCAAGCGCTCGGCCAAACTCGCTAATTGCTCATCGTTTAGCGTATGCAAATTGAGAATATCTTCGCGGAAATCTAAGGCCTTATTAGTGTTATCCCAAATCAAATCTTCGACTGGATACACCTCGGAATAACCCGGCACCAAAATGCGGCAAGCCGGCGCGCCCAAGTCATTGCGCACGGCAACGTAAACTTCTTTGCCCATAGCGCTAAGGATGCCAAACAGACGCGCGGCCTCCTCCTCGGTGGTGCCGGAGAAATCCCATTCGCAGAAATCGTAATCGGCACTGCTACTAAAGAAGCGCCACGACACCACGCCAGTCGAGTCAACAAAGTGCTCAACTGAATTGTTCGGCTCAGTCACGGCCATGCTGTTAAACGTCGGCAGCGGCACATCGTTTAGGCCTTCAAAGCTGCGGCCCTGCAATAGCTCGGTGAGGCTGCGCTCCAGTGCTACTTCGAAACTAGGGTGAGCGCCAAAAGAAGCAAAGACACCGCCAGTTCTGGGGTTCATCAGCGTCACGCACATTACTGGAAATTCACCGCCCAGCGAGGCATCTTTGACCAACACAGGGAAGCCCTGCGCCTCAAGCGCATCAATGCCTTGGAGAATATTCGGATACTTTTCTAGCACCTGCCGTGGCACATCTGGCAGCGTGATTTCGCTATTGATAATCTCTTTCTTGACCGCTCGCTCGAAGATTTCCGATAGGCACTGCACTTGCGCCTCGACCAGGGTGTTGCCCGCGCTCATGCCATTGCTGAGAAAAAGGTTTTCGATCAAATTGGACGGGAAATACACGACCTCCGCATCGGACTGACGCACAAATGGCAGCGCCACAATGCCGCGCTCGCGATTGCCCGAATTGGTGTCGATAAGATGAGAACCGCGAAGCTCATCATCGGGGTTATACAGCGCTAAGCAATGCGCATCGAGAATGCCCGCAGGCAACTTATCGCCGGGGCCTGGCTTAAACCACTTCTCATTCGGGTAATGCACAAATTCGCTATTGGCGATGTCTTCGCCAAAAAACTGGTCGTTGTAGAAGAAATTGCTATTGAGGCGCTCGATAAACTCGCCTAACGCTGAGCACAATGCACTCTCTTTGGTGGAGCCTTTGCCATTGGTGAAACACAAGGGTGAAGCCGCATCGCGCAGATGCAAAGACCACACATGCGGCACGATATTTCGCCATGAGGCGATCTCGATTTTCATGCCTAAGTCTTGCAAGATAGCCGTCATATTGGCGATGGTCTGCTCCAATGGCAGATCTTTACCTTCGATGAATGTTTGGCTACCGTCCGCCGGCAGCGTCATCAAAAGCGCCTGAGCATCTGCACCAAGGCTCTCTACCGCCTCAATCTCAAAAGTTGGCCCAGTCTGCACAACTTTCTTCACTGTGCAGCGATCTATCGAGCGCAAAATGCCTTCTCGATCTTTGTCAGAAATGCTTTCTGGTAGCTCAACCTGAATTTTGAAGATCTGCTTATAGCGGTTTTCAGGATCGACAATATTGTTCTGGGATAAACGAATATTTTCAGTGGGGATGTCACGCGCCAAGCAATAGACCCGAACAAAATACGCCGCGCACAGTGCCGATGACGCTAGGAAATAATCGAATGGGCCGGGGGCCGAGCCATCGCCTTTGTAGCGAATGGGTTGGTCAGCAATGACCGAGAAATCGTCAAACTTAGCTTCAACTCTAAGATTGTCGAGAAAATTGACATTAATTTCCATTACAAAGGCACCTGCATTACGGGGTCTGGCGCGCGACGGCCACTAGTCGCAGCCATTATCCCGATTTTGCAGGCGCCCGTCCTGATTGCGGGCTCGCGTTATAAGCGAAAGAGCACCGATCCCCAGGTCATGCCGCCGCCGACGCCTTCAATGAGCACCAATTGGCCAGGCTTAATACGCTGATCGCGCACCGCAGCATCGAGCGCTAGCGGCACAGACGCCGCCGAGGTATTGCCATGATTCGCCACCGTGGTGATGACGCGCTCGCGTGGCAAGCCAAGTTTGTCGGTCGTGCTATTGATGATGCGCATATTGGCCTGATGCGGGACTAGCCAATCAAGATCATCCACGCCAAAGCCGTTGTGCTCTAAGGCCTCCATCGCGCACTCATGCAGCACACGCGTGGCTAGGCGAAACACCGCGGCACCATCCATTTGCAAATACGGGTTGTCGGCTATTTTGCCAGCTGACACACCACCATCGACTTGCAGGATATGCCCCATGCTGCCATCGGAATGCAGATGGCTAGACAAAATGCCCGGCGTTTCTGATGCCTTTAACACCACTGCACCCGCGCCATCGCCAAATAGCACGCAAGTACGGCGATCGCTCCAGTCTAATAGCCGTGAAAAAATCTCAGCGCCCACAACTAATGCGCAGCGATGCTGCCCAGAGGCGATGAATTTATCAGCAACGGCTAGCGCATAAACAAAGCCGGTGCACACCGCCTGCACATCAAATGCAGCGCCCTGCTTCACGCCTAAACGCGCTTGTAGCAGACACGCCGTGCTAGGAAAGACTTTATCTGGCGTGGTGGTGGCAACAATGATGAGGTCAATGTCTTCAATTGAAACACCCGCGGAATCCATAGCGGCTCGAGCCGCATGTTCAGCAAGATCAGTGGTTTGCTCGCCTTCAGCGGCAATATGACGCGCCTCAATGCCCGTGCGCGAAACTATCCATTCATCACTAGTTTCAATGCGTGTTTGCAACTCACTATTGGTGACAATGCGCTCAGGTAGGTAACTGCCAGTTCCGACAATTTTGGAATAAACCATGGTAAATGCTCAGCAACAAAAATTGTTGGCGGCAGTATACGTGACCAATCAGTCACGTGCGCTACTTAGGTCAAAAGTCTATGTTCGACAGGCGCTGGAAATTGCAAAAATACCTGCTTCCAGAAACGCCGAGTTAAGTTGTCAGCATCGGGTAGAACAGCTCACCCTTACCCATCTTAATGACATTACCACCAATGCGGCAGCGCACTTCCCTGCCTGAGCGCTTGTCAAACTCAGCATGCAAAATGCTTTTGCGCGTCGTCATGCTGCCACGATCAATCGAAAATATATGGGTGCCCGGCGCAGTCGCAGTTTGCTCAGCGAGGTAGGCAATAAACTCGGGCATGATGCTACCAATCGGGGGCAAATCATCTCGAGGCTGATCCATATTCAGTAGGCGGCCATGAAATTGAGTTTGGCCTGTAATGCTACCAGGCGAAAATAAGAAGATTTGCGGGGTATAAACTTGGCCTGCTAATTCAGACCAGCGCTCAATATTAGGGCTGGCTGCAATAACATGCTCAGGGCGCGTGAATGGAACGACAAATACTGGCCGATCTACACTTACTACCATCGGCGAATATTTGCTAAATGAAATATGGCGCTCTTCAGTGTTGAGTAAAGCCGCAAGCTGTGCAATTTCAGGCGTATAGCGGTCAATGGTCGGCGCCAGAGTACGTGAGTACTGAATGGCGCCAGGGCCATTTTCTTGTTTATCAATAAAGCTTTCAACAACCTGCTTCTGCTGCGTAAAAGTCAGTGTGCTGTACTTGCCCTTGTCAATTACTAAGCCTTGCTCATAAGCGACGTATGATGCGGCAAGAATCGTGTGTGCACCAAATAAACAGCGGCCTTTGCTATTAAATACACTGACTGGCTCAGCCTCAGAACTAGCGTCAATAAACACCGTTTCGCTCTGTAAAAACTCACTCGCTAAGGCTTGCTTATGCTCATCAGAAAGCGCCTGACCATTGAGCGAAACTACAGGAACCTGCACCCCTTGAAACGGCGAGTCAGCAAATACATCAAGCAGGGAATAAGCAAGAGTCATGACCAACATCCTTTATTATTTTCTAAATTGACACGTTAACTTTCCGCCTCAGCAATAGTTTATACCTAACTATTGCTGCCCTCTAAAACGCCGCCTCTGCCATTAGCCAGATTTTTTGCGTATCTCTCGCGAGTGTATCGGCGCGATAATTTGCGTACTTTGCGGTCAGTGTGTAGCGCTTTAACAAAGTTTTACTGGCCTGCAAGTTCCACTCTTGTCCGTAATTTGCTGAGCCCGTATCGGCTGTGTAGTCATGCCATACCGCCTTTAAAGCCACACCAGAGACCTTGGTGCCAAGATCGATATACCGATCTTTCACACCCGTGGCTGGGGTGTTGAGAAACTTGTCGGTCCAACCTTGAAATGCATGCATTGTGGCAAGCGGTGTTTGTAGCGCAACACCAGCGCCGGCATCGGCACCGAGCAGTTCTTCGCCGACACCAACACGCACACCAGCGGCTCGTAAGCCCAGCACAAGGTGGTGATAATCGGCGCTAAAGGCTACTGGATTATTGTCATAGTCCTGCTGGCGCGCGGCCTCGACACGATAGTCTAGTGCTAAATCACTGTGCTTAAGCTCGCCAGTCAGCGCTACGCCAAGCGTACGCGAAGACAAGGCAGCGGCATCGGCAAAGCTCAGCCAATAGCCATAGGTCGATGCGGTCAGCTCAGGCCGTAGTGCCCAGGTCACCATCGCGACATGATGATCACTGTCTAGCTTGGCCGCTGGCTTACCTTTTTCTGGGCCAAAAATACGCTGGGTATTGTCGATGTAGCTGTAGTCGACCAGCACATTTTTAGAGGGCGTGAATTGGCCACGAATAGCATCAAAGGTTTGCTCATTTTGCCGCCAACCGACGCCACCCACAAAACGCTGGTTGCCTATATTGATGCGCTGGCGCCCCACTGTGACGCTATTGCCACTTTGCTCATAGCGCAAAAAGGCTTGGTTTAAATCAGCGCCATCAGGGTCTGCCACCACGGGAAATGCGGCGTTGCCATTGCGCGTGTCATTGAAGCGATCTGAGCCCAAAGCGGCAACATAGTCGAACTCTAGACCAGCACTCAGCTTATGCCACGCCGCGCTGGTGTAGCTCAAACGCGTGCGCAACGTGGTGGCATTAGCATCTTGTGACTGCGCCTGATCATCGACTAGCTCATGACGCAGACGTAGATTTACAGTGGTCTTACCATTGGTAATAGCCTGTACAAAGGCATCGGAATCAGCAGCATAGGTCGGTGCAGCCAATACGCTAGCGCACGCTAAAATGGCATGACATGGGATGTTTTTCATAGCATTACCTCTGGGTTGGGAGACACAACAAGCATCTGCTCGGCGAGCAGTTTTTTTAATTCAGGAATACAGGAGCCGCAGTTGGTGCCAGCACGCGTACAAGCGCCCAAAGCCTCAACACTACGATGGCCATCGGTAATTGCATCGAGCAAGCGCTGGCTTCTGACTTGATGGCAGCTACACACCAGCGCACTGGTATCGCTGCCAGTGCTAGGCACGCCGCGCGATAGTTCACGGGCACTGAGTTGGTTCTGGCTGAGGGCATCGAGCAGCCATACTTCATCGATGCGCGGGCGTTCGGGTTGCGCGAGAAACCAAAGCACCGGCTGCTCATTGTCATAGCCAATGATGTGGTGACGCAGACCGAGCGCATCGTCGAGGCTGGCCCATTTTCTACTGGCAGGATGAGCTTCGGTGCCTTGCCATAACGCCATCAGCTCAGCGGATACAGGCAAGCGAGCGCCCATCAGCGTGTATATCTGCCAAACGCCAATGTCGTGTCGACACCAGTACTGATTTTCAGGCAGTTGCAATGCCACGCGGCTAATCAAAATGCCCTGCCATTGGCTGCGCAGCGGCGTAATCGCTACCGGTGATTGTTTAAAGGCTGGCTGACCCGAGACAGGATCACACAGCGGTGCAACCAAGCTGCCGACACGTGCTTGCGAGGCATTGCTCGCGCTCCAATGAATCGGCATGAATGCATGACCACGGGCTATGCCGGAGTCCGCCATGGCAGGCACGACACACTCGCCAAAACTGTTATGCACGCTGAGTAACTGCTCATGCTCAGCGCCAATTTGCGCGAGATCATCTGGGTGTAGAGCGATAAATGGTTCGGCAATATGACTGAGCAGGCGCGCACTGCGACCGGTGCGCGTCATGGTGTGCCATTGATCACGAATACGTCCGCTATTGAGCAAAAATGGCAAGCTCGGCGAGCTGGTTTTTGCCGCTTGCGGGTGCGCATCAATAAACTGAGCACGCCCCGATGCTGTAAAGAAATGGCCATCGCTAAATAAGCGCGCAGTGCCTTCGGGCTTTGCTATCGGCATAGGCCATTGCACGGGCATCAGGGCGTCGTAATCGGCATCTGAGCAGGTCGCCAACGCACCAATATCGAAGTCACGACTGCCGTTATTTTCAAAAGCCGACAGCGCCGCATGCTCACGAAAAATTGCCGCTGAATTGCTGTAGTCAAACGCCTGAGCATGGCCCAAATGCTTCGCCACCTGACTCAACGCCCACCAGTCAGGCTTGGCCTCGCCAGGCAAAGGCAAGAATGCACGCTGACGCGAAATACAACGCTCAGAATTAGTTACCGTGCCATCTTTTTCACCCCAGCCAGCGGCAGGCAAGCGAATATCAGCTAGCCGTAAGGTATCGGTGTCATCCACGCAATCCGATACCACGACGCAATCGCAGGCGATCAAGGCGTCACGCACGCGATTGGCATCTGGCAATGACACCAAGGGATTAGTCGCAATGATCCAGACAAAACGAATTTTGCCGGAGGCCATCGCCTCAAACATATCCACGGCTTTTAAACCCGGGCGCGGTGCGAGGTCGGCGGTCTGCCAAAAGCGTGACACCAGATCTCGGTGCTCAGGCTTTAAAATATCCATATGCGCGGCGAGCTGATTCGCCAAACCGCCAACCTCACGACCGCCCATGGCATTGGGCTGTCCGGTCATGGAAAACGCTCCTGCACCGCTTTTTCCAATCTGCCCAAGCGCTAAGTGGCACTGCAAAATGGCGCTGGCGTTATCGACTCCGGCAGCGGCTTGATTAATGCCTTGTGAAAACACCGTGACGGTTTTCGGCGTGGCACAGACCTGCGCATAAAACGCGTCTAAAGCGACCTCAGATAGACCTGTTGCTGTAGCAGTGACCGCCAGCGATGCGTTGCGCGCTGAACATGCGGCGGCCATCGCGGCGAACCCATCGGTATGAGCAGCAATAAACTCATGGTCAAGATGATCATTGGCAATGGCATAGGCGAGCAGGCCATCGAACAGATAGCCATCACTGCCGGGAGTCAGCTGCAAATGACTATCGGCGCTGTCTGCAGTAGCCGTTCGCCGCGGATCAATCACGACAATTTGTAGGCTGGGGCGTGCTTTTTTTGCCGCGATAATGCGCTGATAGACGACCGGATGCGTCCACGCCATATTGGAGCCGACCAGGAGGATTAAATCGGCCAGCTCCAAATCTTCATAACAGCCAGGCACGCTATCGCTGCCGAAAATTTGCTTATGTGCCGCCACCGCAGTGGACATACAAAGGCGGCTATTGGTGTCGATATTAGCGCTGCCAATAAAGCCTTTCATGAGCTTATTGGCGACGTAATAATCTTCTGTGAGGAGCTGGCCGGAGACATAAAACGCGACCGCATCGGGGCCATAACGCTCGATGGTGTCTTGCATACGGCGAGCAATCTGCTGCGCTGCATGATCCCAGCTGGCACGCAGACCATCTACTTGCGGATAAAGCAGGCGGCGCTCAAGCCCTACAGTGTCACCTAGCGCACTACCCTTTACACAGAGTCGGCCATTATTGGCGGGATGCGACTCATCGCCGCGCACTGAAACGCCGGCTTCAGAAGTCGTCGCGGTGACACCGCAGCCAACGCCGCAGTAAGGGCAAGTGGTCTTGATATCGGCCATCAGGCGGCACTGCCCGTGAGCATTAGCGCCACTGGATCGGCTACTGGCAGGCCTTGCTCGATGACATCAAAGAAGGCCCCGCCATCATCGACATCGCCAAAAAGTACGGCGGCGATAAGCTGATGGTGTCGAAACCATAGCCGCCGATAATGGCCGCGCTGAGTATCTCGCCACGCAATGCTTTTGCAGTCGGCAAGATCGTGCAGCTCACCAGCCGAAAATAAATCGATACCAGTAACCTTCAGGCGCGTTGGCGAGGCGATACGGCGATAACCGAGGTTACACACGCCGATTAAGGTATCGGCCAAAATTTTCGCTTGCTGATAAATCGGCGCCACCAAGCCAAAGGATTCGCCATCGATCTCGCAACACTCACCCAAGGCAAAAACATTTTCTGCCGAACTACGCAGCCAAGCATCAACGCAAATAGCACGCGCACAGCGCAGGCCAGCACTAATCGCTAGGCTCATCTCGGGCGTGATGCCCAAAGACATAATCGCCAGCTCACAGGGCAGAACCTGCTCCTGCCCTGCACTCAGCCTCAAACGTAAGCCAGCTAGCTCGCCATCGCCGACAAAAGCCTCGCTGCGCGCGCCAAAATGCAAGGCTATGCCACGCGCATTCAAAGCTTGCGCCAGCAACGCGCCTGCCTCGGCATCGAGCTGGCGATTCATCAGCCACTCGCCGTTATGCACCACGCTCACCTCAAGGCCGCGCTGACGCAATCCCCACGCAGCCTCCAGACCAAGCAAGCCGCCGCCAATAACGACTGCGCGCTGCCCTGCCACCGCCGTCGCAGCAATCGCTTCGGCATCGGCCAAGCTGCGAAAGACATTCACGCCAGCAAGGTCATGGCCTGGAATGCTCAGGCGTGTGGCGCGCGAGCCAGTGGCAAACACCAGCTGCTGCCAAGCTAATACCCGACCTGATGCCAAGCAAACTTCACGCTTCGCGATAGCCACACTCACCACTGGATCGGCAAGATAGAGGGCAATATCGTGTGCGGCGTACCATTCGGCATCATGGGTAATGAGCTGCTCTAAGCTTTTTTCACCAGCTAGCCAAGGCGACAGCGCAATGCGGTTGTAACCGTGCGCATCTTCCTCACCGACAACGGCAATATCTGAACCTGACATGCCGCGCGCCAGCAGCTCATCGAGCAGGCGCGTAGCAGCCATGCCATTACCAATGATGAGTAGCCGGCGCGCAGTCATGATTAGCGCTCGCCTTCGCTGACGAAAACTCGGCCATCACGCACGTTCACGCGCCACACGGGCACGGTTACGCTCATGTCTTCCAAGCAAATGCCGGTGCGTAAACAGAAGTGTTGTTTGTACACCGGCGAAGCCACCACTAGCTTGCCGCCAATGTCGCCAATGATGCCGCGTGCTAGCACATTAGCGCCGCTAAATGGATCGCAGTTACCGAGGGCAAAGTAGCCTTCATCGGTGCTGAAAATGGCGAGCTGTCGACCGAGCACACGCGCCGGCATACCCGTGCCTGTGATGATTTCATCGCTGCCGCAGATTTCGTGCCAATCATCAAAGATGGCGTGGGTTGGCGTTGCTAAGCTCATGACTGTGTCTCCAAAACAGGGATTCTCGCTGCCATCGCATCAGTGGCTTTTTCGCTAAGGCGCGCTGGGCGCTTTTGACCACGCTCACGCACATAGACCAAGGCTTCGTCAGCGCTGTCATCATTTAGGAATGGACGGAAGCGACCCATGGCCACTGGATCCTCAATGGTGCGTTTCCACTCGCAGGCATAGGTGTCGACCACGGCTTGCATATGTGATTCCAGCTCATCAGCCAGACCTAAGGAGTCGTCGATGACCACGGCTTGCAGATAGCTCAGGCCGCCTTCGAGGTTGTCGCGCCAGACCGAGGTACGTTGCAGACGGTCGGCGGTGCGGATGTAGAACATCAAGAAGCGATCGATATAGCGCACCAAGGTGGCGTCATCGAGATCGCTGGCAAACAACTCCGCATGACGAGGACGCATGCCACCATTGCCGCAAAGGTATAAGTTCCAGCCTTTTTCAGTGGCAATGACACCAACGTCTTTGCTTTGCGCTTCGGCGCACTCACGTGTGCAGCCCGACACCGCCATTTTCAATTTGTGCGGTGAACGCAGGCCGCGATAGCGCTCTTCGAGGAAGATCGCCATGGCCACTGAATCCTGCACGCCATAGCGACACCAAGTAGAGCCGACACAGGATTTCACCGTGCGCAGCGACTTACCGTAGGCATGGCCAGATTCGAATCCCTCGTCAACGAGGTCACGCCAAATCAGCGGCAGCTGCTCCACGCGAGCACCAAATAAATCGATGCGTTGGCCGCCAGTAATCTTGGTGTAGAGGTCGTATTTTTTCGCCACCTCACCGATAACAATGAGTTTCTCTGGCGTGATTTCACCACCGGGGATGCGCGGCACCACCGAGTAGCTGCCGTCTTTTTGCAAGTTGGCGAGGAAGTTATCGTTGGTGTCTTGCAAGCCCACATGCGGCTTGTCGAGCACAAAGTCATTCCAGCACGAGGCGAAAATCGAGGCCGCCGCTGGCTTGCAAATCTCACAGCCATGACCACGGCCGTGATCTTTAATCAGGGCATCAAACTGGCGAATGCCATTGATGCGTACCAGGTGATAGAGCTCTTGGCGGCTATAGGCAAAATGCTCGCAAAGATGGTTGTTAACCGCCACGCCTTGGCGTTTCAGTTCGGCATCCAAAACTTGTTTGACCAGTGCTGTGCAGCCACCGCAGGTCGCCGAGGCGCGCGTCTCTGACTTGAGACCCGCCATGGTGCAGCAGCCTTGGCTAATAGCAGAGCAGAGGTCACCTTTACTGACGTTATTGCAGGAGCAGATTTGTGCACTATCCGGCAAGGCATCAACGCCGAGCGCCGGCTTACCATCGCCTGCCGGCAAAATCATCGACAGTGGCGAGCTAGGCAAGGCCATGTCATTGAGATGATATTGCAGCAGTGTGCCGTAATCGCTGGTGTCGCCAACCAATACGGCCCCCAAAAGGCGGTCACCTGCGGCATTCAATACCAGCTTTTTATATGTGCCAGCGACGCTATCGTCGATTTGACAGATACGCGCACCGACGGTGCGTGCTTGCGCATCGCCAATAGAGCCAACTTCAACGCCAAGCAATTTAAGCTTGGTGCTCATGTCTGCACCTTGAAACTTGGCCTTCTCATCCTTGGCCAAATGCGCTGCGAGTTGACGCGCCATGTCATAGCCAGGAGCAACTAAGCCGTAAATGCGGCCTGACCAAAGTGCCACTTCACCAATGGCAAAAATCGCAGGATCAGACGTCGCGCAATGATCATCAATAATGACTCCACCACGCTCACCAACCAGTATCCCAGCGTCACGTGCGAGCTGATCGCGAGGACGAATGCCGGCCGAAAATAGCACCAAGTCGGTTTCTAGCTCGCCATCAGCAAACACCAAGCGGTGGCGCTGCGAATCTCCTGCTTCAATGCGCTGAGTCGCTTTACCGGTATGCACACTGACATCTAGAGCGGCAATTTTTTCACGCAGCAATGTGCCACCTTGGACATCGAGCTGAACCGCCATCAGCTGTGGGGCAAACTCCACCACATGCGTCTCTAAGCCTAAATCCTTAAGCGCTTTGGCGGCTTCTAGGCCAAGCAAGCCACCGCCGATGACAACACCGCTACGACTGCTTTTAGCGGTTGCTGCAATAGCATCGAGATCGTCGATGGTGCGATAGACATGGCAGCCTTCCCGATCATTACCTTCGATCGGTGGCACAAAAGGATATGAGCCAGTTGCCAGCACCAGCGTGTCATAAGGCACTTCGCTACCGGCAGAGCCAACCACAACACAACGCTCGCGATCGATACGCTGCACCGACTCGCCGAGCATGAGACGAATGCCGTGCTCAGCGAAGAAGCCTGGAGTCACTAAACTTAAGTCTTCTGCGCTGGCGCCAGAGAAATAACTGCTGAGCTGGACACGGTCATAGGCCACTCGCGCTTCTTCCGAAAACACCGTGATCTCTAGCGCTAGCTCACGCGCCATGATCTCTTCTAAGAAGCGCTGTCCAACCATGCCATTACCAATGACGACTAAACGTGTGGGTTTCATGTCTTAATCTCCTGCCACAACGTGTGATTGTTTTTCATATAAAAATTGCAGCACGCTATGACGCAAATGCGTGTAGTGCGGGTCGTCAGCAAGTGCCAAACGATGACGTGGGCGCGGCAAGTCGATCTCTAAGATTTCGCCAACAGTGGCCGACGGGCCATTGGTCATCATGACGATACGGTCGGAGAGCAAAACCGCCTCATCGACATCGTGAGTAATCATGATCACGGTGTTGTTTAGGTCGCGCTGAATCTCCATCAAGGTGTCTTGCAAATGTGCACGCGTCAGGGCATCCAAGGCACCGAAAGGCTCATCCATGAGCAATACACGAGGCTGCATAGCCAAGGCTCGGGCAATGCCGACACGCTGCTTCATGCCACCAGAAATCTCCGAGGGGCGTTTATGCAAGGCGTGACTCATGTGCACCAAGTTCAGGTTATGCGCTATCCACTCATTCATTTCAGCGCGCGTTTTTTGCCCACGAAACACTGTACGCACCGCTAATTCGACGTTTTCCCAAACCGTCAGCCATGGCAGCAAGGAGTGATTTTGAAAGACAATGGCGCGCTCTGGACCTGGCTCGCAAACCTCTTTGCCATCCAAAATAATGCCGCCACTAGTCGCTTGCAGCAGGCCGCCAACAAGATTGAGCACGGTTGATTTGCCGCAGCCGGAGTGGCCAATGAGCGAGACAAACTCACCTTCAGCAATTTTTAAATTGACCTCTTTCAAGGCGTTATAGCTACCGCTGGCCGTGTTAAACGACATGCCCACATTGGAAATTTCTAATAATGTCTTCATGTCATTCTCCGGACTGCCAATCGACTTTTCGTTGCAGCAACAGCATCACTCGATCAAGCGCAAAACCAATCAGACCAATAACAATGACCGCGGTCATGATGCGACTGAGCGACTGCGAACTACCATTTTGAAACTCATCCCAAACGAACTTACCGAGACCGGGGTTCTGCGCCAGCATTTCGGCAGCAATCAACACCATCCATGCAATGCCCAAGGACACGCGCAGACCGGCGAACATCATAGGAACTGCTGATGGCAGGACGATTTTGATGACATGGGTGAACCAGTTCAGGCGCAAAACACGACTGACGTTATTGAGATCACTGCTCACCGCCTGTACACCAACAGCTGTGTTAAGCAGCGTCGGCCATATGCAGCAGAGCGTGACGGTGATCATCGACACCACAAACGAGCGCGACATCATGGGGTCTGCGCTGGTGTAGACCGAAGCCACCACCAGAGTCACCAAAGGCAACCAAGCCAATGGCGACACCGGTCGAAACAGCTGCACGATAGGGTTTATGGCCTGATGCGCAAAATGACTCAGGCCCATCACGATGCCGAGCGGAATCGCCAACACAGAAGCCACCACGAAACCTGCCAGCACGGTCACCAAGCTGGTGATGATCTGATCAAAGAACGTCGGCGCGCCGGTGTACTGGCGACGCACTGGCTGCCAATCAGGCTCAACAGCCAAACGCTCGGCAATGCGAAGCTCTTGGCGCTCAGAAAACGCATCACCCTTTGCGCGCTGAGCACGATGCTCCGCTACTAGGTTTTGCGCCTGCTCCACAACCTGCATAGGGCCTGGAAACTTACCCAACATGGTATCGATACGGCTCGATGCCACTTGCCAGATCATGAGGAACACCAGCAGCCCTAATAACGGAGCTATGGCTTGGCGCAAACAAGAGCGCGTGACGTTCATTAATGAATTCATATGAGCAATCTCTTACACAACTTAAGGAACTTGCTTGCCTTTCAGGCCAATGCGGAAGCTATCGATATAGGCATTTGGCTTGCGGCCATCGAAACTGATGCCATCGATAAACGTCGTTGCCTTGACTGGACGAAACCCACTTTCAGTGGCGAAGTCTGGAAAGTCACTGGCCTTCAACTTGCCTTCGCTAATCAGCTCCTGCGCTGCTTGACGGTAGATGTCAGGGCGAAACACGCGCTTGGCCATTTCCAGATACCAGCCATCAGGCTTGGCTTCAGGGATTTGTCCCCAGCGACGCATTTGCGTGAGATACCAGACCGCATCGGAATAGAACGGGTAGGTAGCGTGGTAACGGAAGAACACATTGAAGTCTGGCAGTGAGCGTTGATCACCTTTCTCGAACTCAAACTTGCCGGTCATGCTGTTAGCAATGATGGGATAGTCGGCGCCGACATAGATGGACTTACTAATAAGCTTGGCTGCTGCCGGACGATTGGCGTTGTTGTTTGCATCTAGCCATTGGCCTGCGCGAATCAGCGCTTTCACGAGGCGAATATGCGTGTTTGGATGCGCCTCGGCCCATTGCCGGCTAACCCCGAAAACCTTCTCCGCGACATTGTTACGAATGGCCTGATCAGCGATCACCGGCACGCCAATGCCACGAAAGACTGCCTGCTGATTCCATGGCTCACCGACGCAATAACCATTGATCGTGCCAGCCTCTAGTGTCGAAGGCATTTGTGGCGGCGGAGTCACAGAAATCTGCACGTCTGCCTTCAAATTACCGGCGGTATTGCCGCGCTGCGGCGCATAGAATCCGGGGTTAATACCACCCGCTGCCAACCAGTAACGTAGTTCATAGTTGTGGGTCGATACCGGAAACACCATGCCAAACTTCAGTGGCTTACCTTGCTTTAAGGCTTGATCCACCACCGGCTTCAACGTGCTAGCAGAGATCGGATGAACTGGCTTGCCGCCCTTCATCGGCACCTGCTTCTTCATTTTCGCCCACAAGTCATTAGACATAGTGCAGGCGTTGCCGTTGAGGTCCATGGTGAATGCCGTGATGATCTCGGCCTTCGTGCCATAGCCCAAGGTGGCTCCCAACGGTTGCCCTGCCAACATATGGGCACCATCGAGCTCACCGGAAATCACACGATCTAGCAGCACTTTCCAGTTCGCCTGCGCTTCTAGCGAGACATACAAGCCTTCATCTTCGAAATAGCCACGATCATAAGCAACCGCTAACGGCGCCATATCAGTCAGCTTAATAAAGCCCAGCTTAAGCTCATCTTTTTCCGGAAAGCCTACTTTGGCCTGTGCCATAACCGGCAGTGCGGCGGCTAAGCCGGCCACTACAAGCCAAGATTTCAGTCTGCGATATGCCATCGATGCATCTCCTTGGACAAAAAAAACGCCCACTGCCTGACCCCAGACATCTAGGGTTTTGCAGTGAGCGCCATTGCTCAACGTAAATTGTGTGCTGTGAAGACCGTCATTGGTCTTGCATATAAGAGTTATTGCAACCGCCGTGCCAACCAAGCTAAAACGCTACTTTCAATCACTTAGGCACATTTTGTAGGACAATATGTGGGTATTTACGCGTAGCGCTGCACCACGAATGCACTAGCTATGGGTCTAATGCACCATCATGGACTAAGCACGCTGGGGTAGCAGGCAGCATCAATAAAAGCATCGGGCAGAATGGCTAGGCGGTCACGCACACCAGCCATAGAGGCCGACTGATCATGTTCGCCTTCAACCTTTGCGTCGGCACATGGAGCATCGGTTAAGTCGTGCAAAAACTCTCGATAACAGTCTGGCCGCCAGCAACTAGCAATAAGTTCAGATGGCAAACGCTCAGGCAGTTGCTGCCAACAATGCATTTGTAGCAATAACCAACGCGCCTGCGACTGCCATGGAAAGTTGGCGTCGGCTCCACCAAATTGATGAAAGTGGCTCGCGGCCACCGGCTGCTGCGCCAAGCCTATCGGCAGCCGCCCCTGGAACGGCAAAGCTAAACAGTCTTGCGGCACAGCCATTGTGTACTGCTCTGCAAGTATGCCTAAGGCCGCCTCAGGCTCTCGCGCAACTCGCTCGCCGGCGCGAAATAATGCACGCACTAGCGCAGCATGCTGCTGCGGATGCTGCTCCGCCCAGCGCACACTGACGCCGAGCACCTTTTCTGGCGCGTTTTGCCAAATCTGATGGCCAGTGAGCAAGACCTGGCCAGCACCACTCATCAGCGCCCAGCTATTCCACGGCTCGCCCGAGCAAAAACCATCGATATGACCCAAGCGCAAATGGTCAGCCATCTGCGACGGCGGCAACACCACCATCTTGATGTCTTGATCAGGATCAATACCCGCCGAGGCCAGCCAATAGCGCAGCAAATAGGCGTGGCTAGAAAAAGGGAAAACCACAGCCCAGACCAGTTGCTTTTGATGGCGCTGGCGTCGCTGGCGTATGCAGTCGGCTAGCGCATGGGCGCACGCTAGCGGCGAGTCAGCGACAGCAACATCGCTGAGTTCACTAAACAGCGCCTTTGATACCGTGATGGCATTGCCGTTGCGGCCAAGGCCGTAGGCAGTCATTAAAGGCACTTGCAGACCCGCCAGCCCCAGCGTTGTCGATAACACCATGGGGGCTAATAAAGGTGCTGCATCAATTTGTCCGACCGTTAAGCGGTCGCGCAAAGTTGCCCAGGAGGTTTCGCACTGTAGCGCCACCTGCACGCCTTCATCGGCAAAATAGCCCCACGCTTCGGCTGCCAGTAGCGGCAAACTATCGGTCAACGGCATATAGCCGATACGCACCACTGCAGACTTAGACACCCTATTTCCCCTCTAATAGCTGCAATACCGCCAGCACATTGGTCGCTACTTCACCCAGTCGCTGACCACGATCCATGGCCAATTTGCGCAGTGCTTTGTAGGCCTCTTCCTCGCTTAAACCACGGCTTTTCATCAGCATAAGTTTGGCTTGATCAATGCGTTTGCGATCGGCTAATTGATGGCGCGTGGCCTCTAACTCCGAGCGCAACGCGTGATACTCACGAAAGCGCGCAATAGCGACATCCACAATTGGGCGCACGCGATCGGCCTTCACACCACCAGCGACATAAGCACTCACGCCAGCCTGCACCGCTCGCTCAATGGTGCTGCTGTCACCATCGGCAGTAAACATAACCACCGGACGCGGCGCATCGCGATGCAAGCTCGCCATGGCGTCTAAGGTGTCGCGGTCGGGCGAATCGATATCAATGATGATGACGTCGGGCTCATGGGCACGCACAGCGGCAATCAGGCCAGCGGCACTAATCAATTTGGCGACCACGCGAAAGCCCTGATCGCTGAGCGCTTGCTCGAGCAAGGCCATGCGCGGCGCTTGGTCATCAACCAACATGACACTGAGCGCAGGAGAAGGTGGGGTCACGGCGGTAAATACTCAAAAATCGATAGTTAGTTGCTGCAAGGCATATGCCAAAAATTGAGTTGGGCACGGTCATTGCATAAATTCAGCATGAATACTGACTTGACCCTACTGCCACCTTGCTCCGTTCTGCTGCTTTGCGGCGGACGCGGCTTGCGCATGGGTGGGCGTGATAAAGGCCTACTGCCTTGGCATGGCCGCCCTTTAATAGCGTGGCTAGCCGACATGGCACATGAAGTCAGCAATGACGTGCTGATTTCATGTAATCGCCACGAGGATGAGTACGCCCGTTATAGCCGGCACTGTCTAAGCGATGACAATGATGATTTCTCTGGACCACTAGCAGGCATTCGCACCGGCCTAGCGCACTGCCGGCATACGCAGTTACTGGTATTGCCTTGTGATGCACCAAAAGTGACCACTGAAATCTTAAATGCGCTACGAGTGCACAGTTCAGCACACCAAAATCAAGCAGTCATGCTGCAACAAGCACAGCAATGGCAACCACTCTTTAGCCTCTGGCCTAGCCACTTAGGCCCTGCCTTAGATCAGGCATGGCTGGCTGGTGAGCGAAGCCCGTTGCGGTTTCTGCTGGCACAACAGGCACAAGCCTTGCAGTACCCCGTAGGCGATAGCCGCTTGGTCAATATCAATAATCCGGAGCAACTTCATGCCATCTGTCCCTAAATTCACCCACCTCGATGCACAAGGCCATGCGCAGATGGTGGATGTTAGCGACAAGGCTGTGACTGTGCGTGAAGCTCGGGCGGAGGCCATTGTGCGCATGCTGCCAAGTACGCTTGAGCGGCTCATTGCCGGCGATATGCCGAAAGGCGATGTCTTTGCCGTCGCACGCATAGCTGGTATCTGCGCAGCAAAACGCACACACGATCTCATTCCGCTCTGCCACGCCCTCGCGCTCAGCGCCGTTGAAGTCGAACTAGCAGCCTGCGCAAATGATGCTGTGCGCATCCGCACCCGCTGCAAACTCAACGGCCGCACCGGCGTGGAAATGGAGGCGTTGACCGCTGCTAGCGTGGCTGCACTAACGCTCTATGACATGTGCAAGGCAGTAGATCGCGGCATGTGCATTGAGCACATTCGCTTAATAGAAAAGTCTGGTGGTGCCAGTGGTCACTTTTTGGCAGATGACACAGACGTAGCGGCCACTTTGAGACCGACAACATGATCATCGAGCTCTGTTTATTTGCTCGCTATCGAGAAGCTCTGGGCATTGAGCGAGAACGCATCGAAGTCGATGTGACAAGCATTGCCGATCTCCGCGATGCGCTGCTGGGTCGCGGCGATAACTGGGCTGTATTGGCCGACCCAAAGCTCTGCTGCGCGCGTAATCAAACATTGTGTAGCCTTAAAAGCGCTATCGCCGATGGCGATGAAATCGCATTTTTCCCGCAGATGACGGGGGGCTAAACATGGCCACATCAATCACAACAGATGTCATCCGGCCAGGTCACCGACTCGACGCCTTCGAGCCCAGCCATAGCGCTGGTGCAGTCGTCAGCTTTACCGGCCTGGTGCGCGATGCCAGCCATGGCCAAGCCGTCAGCTCACTGTATTTAGAGCACTACCCCGGCATGACCGAGCGCATGCTCGACGAGCTAGAGATCAGCGCCTGTGCACAATGGCCTCTGCACGCCGTCGACATCGTGCATCGTGTCGGTGACTTGGCTTGCGGTGAAGTTATCGTCTTTGTTGCCGTCGCCAGCGCGCATCGGCAAGCCGCCTTTGAAGCGGCAAGCTACCTCATGGATCAACTGAAAAGCCAAGTGCCGCTATGGAAGCGCGAAACCCAGCTGGACAGCGCGCAGCGCGTTTGGCTAATCCCCACGTAACGGCCTAACCCCTTAATTGTATTGGAAAACATCATGTCATCGCCTATTGCCGCACACAGCACAGAAGCAAGCAGCGCGCCCGAGTCGCTACAAATCGCTGTGCTCACCATCAGCGATACACGCACACATGCCACCGATAGCTCAGGGCAAACGCTCGTGGACATGCTCGAAGCCGATGGCCATCACCTCGCCGCGCGCGCCATCGTGCACGATGATATCTGGCAAATTCGCGAGCGCCTCTGCACCTGGATTAACGATTCCAGCATCCAAGTCGTGTTGATGACCGGTGGCACAGGCTTCACGCCGCGCGACATCACACCGCAAGCGGTGGCACCTCTGCTAGAGCGCGTCGTGGATGGGTTTGGTGAACGCTTTCGCCAAGTCTCACTTGCCGATATAGGCAATAGCACCATGCAGTCGCGCGCCCTAGCTGGCATCAGTAATGGCACCTTGATTTGCTGCTTGCCGGGCTCGACCAATGCCTGCCGCACGGCATGGCAGGAGTTGCTCAGTGGGCAGCTTGATAGCCGCACGCGCCCCTGTAATTTCGTCCCGCATTTGCGAGATACCCGCACCGCCGCTTGCGAGTCACGAGGATGACTACTTCTGCCTGCGACAGCCCCGGACTGCTCACCGTCGATGCCGTCATTGCGCAATTATTAGCCCAAGCGATCGCGCCCACTGCCCGTATCCGATTGCCGCTGAGTGCAGCATCTGGCCGAGTTTTAGCTGAAGATATTGTCGCTCCACACGATGTACCAGCGTGGGCCAATAGCGCCATGGATGGCTACGCCGTGGCCGCTGCCGACCTGCAAACCTCAATGACATCACTAGCTATCGATGGCCGCCTAGCCGCTGGCGATGGCAGTGGATCTGCACTAACACCTAGCCATGCGCGCCGAATATTCACCGGCGCGCCACTACCCGCTGGTGCCGACACCGTAGTAGCGCAAGAGCATTGCCTACGCGAAGGCGACCGCATCAGCATCCCCATCACCACACTCGCCGCCAATGTCCGTGCCCAAGGCGAAGAGCTCGCTCGCGGCAGTCTCGTACTCAGCGCCGGCACACGTTTAAGCGCCAATGAAATCGCTCTGCTCGCCAGCCTAGGCCAAGCCAAAGTCAGCGTCTTTCAGCCCTTGCGCATAGGCCTTTTATCCACTGGCAATGAGCTGCGCGAAGCAGGATCAGCACTGGCTGCCGGACAAATAGCCAATGCCAACGGCCCTGGCTTGGCCGCGCTTTTTCGCGGCTGGGGCTTCGATGTTATCAATAGCGGCATCGTGCCCGACCAACCCGCCGCACTACGCTCCGCCTTCCGTGCTTTAAGCAGCCAATGCGACGTGTTAATCAGCTCCGGCGGCGTCTCGGTTGGCGAGGAAGACCATCTGAAAGCGGTGGTCAGCGAACTTGGTGAACTCGCACTATGGCGCGTCGCCATTCAGCCCGGCAAACCGCTGGCCTTTGGTCGCGTCGGTCAGCGCCCGTGGCTTGGGCTGCCGGGCAACCCCACATCGGCATTGATCACGGCGATGATTATTGCCAAGCCGTATCTGCGTCGACTTCAGGGCCAGCAGCATGTGCAAGAAGCCGCCTACGCACTGAGTGCCGAGTTTTCATGGCCGAAGGCAAAACCGCGGCGGCAATATCTTCGCGCTTCGCTCACCAACAGTGGCGGCGTGACGCTACATGCACAGCAAGGTTCAGCCATGCTCAGCCCCGCCTGCGCCAGCGATGGCCTGGCGATGATTGAAGCTGGACGCAGCTTAGTCGCTGGCGAGCCGGTGCCATTTTTACCTTATGCCAGCCTGCTGTCATGACTAGCGCTGCGCACGGCCTCACTAGCAGCGGCGCCGCTCCGCGTACCGGCCTTATCGATGGCCTTGGCCGGCAAATCAACTACCTGCGCCTGTCTGTCACCGATCGTTGTGATCTTCGCTGCCGCTATTGCATGGCCGATGACATGCAGTTTTTGCCGCGCGAACAGACGCTCACGCGCGCTGAAATCCATCGCCTCGCCAGTCTGTTTGTCGCCGAGGGCGTGCGCAAAATTCGCCTCACCGGTGGCGAGCCTCTGACTCGCCCCGACATCATTGCCATTTGCGAAGACCTAGCCGCACTACCCGGCCTCGACGAGCTAGTACTCAGCACCAATGGCCGCCAGCTCGCCAACCATGCCATCGCACTCAAACAAGCTGGCGTCAGTCGCCTCAATATCAGTCTAGATAGCCTAGAAGCCGAGCGCTTCCGCTACATCACACGCCATGGCGTACTCGCCGATGTGATTGCTGGCATAGACGCCGCTGTCGCACAGGGCTTTAAACGCATACGCCTTAACAGCGTGATTTTGCGCGGCAGCAATGACGATGAAATTCTCGATTTAGTCGCCTTTGCATTAGCACGTGAGATAGATATTTGTTTCATCGAAGAAATGCCCTTGGGCGATGTTGGGCGCAATCGCGCTGCATCCTTTATCAGCAGCGCCGACATTGCCGAGCGCCTAGCCGAGCACTACGCGTTAACGCCGCTTATCAACACCGATGCCCACGCTGGGCCTGCGCGCTATATGCAAGCGCAAGGCTATCCGAACAGCCGCATTGGTTTTATTTCGCCACACTCCAACACCTTTTGCGCTAGCTGTAATCGCCTACGCCTGACCGCCGAGGGCAGGCTTTTGCTGTGCTTAGGACAAGAAGAGTCTTTGTCCTTGCGCGATCTCATTCGCCAATATCCCGCTGATGATCATGAAGTACGGCGCGCGCTGCACAATGCGCTGACTCATAAGCCCGCGAGCCATGATTTTCAGCACGATGGCGAGCAATTGGTGCGCTTTATGAGTGTGAGCGGTGGCTAAGGTGAACTCTCGTCTCGCCTTCCTTTGCGTCAGTCTATTGCTCTGGGCACAGCCCGCACTCACGCACGCAGAAACCATTACTGTGGCTGTGGCGGCAAACTTTGCGCCAACCTTGCGCCTGCTCGCCGAACGCTTTCAACACGAGCAAGCGCATCAAGTACGCGTAGTAACAGGCTCCTCAGGACTGCTCGCCGCGCAAATTCTTCATGGCGCGCCTTACGATTTATTTTATTCCGCCGATACGAGTAAGCCGCAAGCGCTCATCGATGCTGGCCTTGCGCCAGTGCAAAATCGCTACACCTATGCCATTGGCCGCTTGGTGCTGTGGTCGTCGCAAGCAAAACTCGTCGATGCTCAAGGCCGGGTTCTACACACAAACTTTCAGCGCTTAGCTCTGGCCAATCCAAAGCTCGCACCTTATGGACTAGCGGCGCTCGACGTACTCACCGCACTCAAGCTCAGCGATGCCACGCGCACGCGCTGGGTCATGGGCGAAAACATCGCGCAGACCTATCAGTTTGTCGCCACCGGCAATGCCGAGCTGGGCTTCATTGCGCTCGCGCAATGGCAGGCTGAGCCAAACACGGGCAGCCATTGGCTAGTGCCCAGCACCCTGCACCGAGCCATCAGGCAAGATGCGCTACTGCTGCACGACACGCCCGCCAATCGTGCTTTTTGGCAATTCATGCGCAGCGCATCGGCGCAAGAGCGGATTCGCCGTGCCGGCTACGATACGCCCGAGATCAAGCCATGAGCTTCTCGGCCGATGACCTCGTCGCCCTGTGGCTCACGGTGAAACTCGCCACCACCGTCACCATTGTGCTGCTAGTTATTTGCACACCTTTGGCTTGGTGGTTAGCGACTACGGCCTCGCGCTGGCGTGGGCCCATCAGTGCCATAGTCGCACTGCCTTTGGTGCTACCACCGACCGTTATCGGCTTTTACTTTTTACTGGGCATGGGCCCGCACGGTGCCATTGGCCAACTCACGCACGCGCTGGGCTTGGGCTATTTGCCGTTTCATTTTTCCGGCCTCGTGCTGGCCTCGGTGTGCTACTCGCTGCCTTTTGTCGTGCAGCCCATCCAAAATGCCATGGAGGCGATACCGAAAAGCCAGCTCGACGCCGCAGCCACCTTAGGTGCGGGCCCGATCGATCGTTTTTTTAGCGTGATATTGCCGCTGGCCAAACCCGGATTCATCAGCGCCGCCCTGCTTGGCTTTGCTCATACCGTGGGCGAATTTGGCGTGGTGTTAATGATAGGCGGCAACATTCCCGATGAGACGCGCGTGGTCTCGGTGGCACTTTATGATCATGTTGAAGCGATGAATTATGGCCAAGCCCATGGACTGGCAGCGGTACTGCTAGCGTTCTCGTTCATCACCTTGCTCGTGCTCTATAGCCGATCTCCGCGCGCGCTTATGCTAGTGAGATCGCGGCCATGAATGCGCCATCCCAAAAGAGCATGCACGGCCTCAGCGTAGGCACCATAAGCTCGTCTAGCGTAGAAAATAGCAACAACGACATTAGCGATACACTCGCGCTGGAAATCGACCTTAGCCATGGCCCACAAGCCTTTCATTTACAGATAAGCACCCACTTTTCACTGACTGGTGTCACCGCAATTTATGGCCCATCAGGTGCTGGGAAAACGACGCTTTTGCGCTGTATTGCCGGCTTGCAGGCCATGACCTGCGGCAGCATTCGTTTTCGCCAAACGCTCTGGCAAGATGCATCAATGCAGGTCCCGACGCATCAGCGCGGCCTCGCCTATGTCTGCCAAAGCGCAGACCTATTTGCGCACCTAAACGTGCAGGGCAATCTCAACTATGCTCAACGCCGTGCGCAAAAACGCACTTTGCGCGTCTCCGCCGAAGAAGTCATTGAGCTATTAGCCCTAGCCCCCTTGCTACAGCACCGCATAGAGAAGCTCTCTGGTGGCGAGCGCCAACGCGTCGCCCTCGCACGCGCCCTGCTAAGCCAGCCGTCATTACTGCTTTTAGATGAGCCTCTGGCCAGTGTCGACCAACACCAGCGCGCAACTGTACTACCCTATATTCAGCGCCTCTGCGCCGCACAACTACTGCCCATCATCTATGTTAGCCACGATCTCGATGAGGTCGCCGCATTGGCGCATGACATTATTCATTTGGTCGATGGCAAGGTTTTACAACAAGGCCCTGCGCCTGAACTATTGGTTAGCTTGCGCGAAATCTATGATGCAACGCGTACAGAAATGGCCATATTGAAAGCAGAAAACCAGCACCTTAAAGCCCGCTGTGAAGCGTTAGAAAAAGTACTGGCACGTTAACTTTCAGACTCAGCAAGAGATGATGCGGGGATGAAATAGATGTCGTTTATATGTACTCATCGACGAATTATCACGAGCAGTGAGTTAATTTGATAACACCTATATTACATACTAGATACTATCAAGCCACTTGATCGGCTTTTTATTATCGCGCTAATTGGACACTCAACTGAGTGTGAGCGAAGCTCTAACTACTTAAGCGCTTATTTAGACCATGGTTTGCCTGCGCTTCTACTCAATATCACAATAATTAAGCTAGTAGTCGAGGCAATAGCCCTATGGCAGATGAGCGCTTCCTTTATGAGAACATCAGTCAGCGGTTACGCAACCAAATACTGGGTGGCAGCTACCATGTAGGAGAAAAGCTCCCGTCCATGCGTCGACTCAGTCAAGTTTTCGGAGTCAGCATCAACACCATCATGCTGTGCTTTCGTCAGCTTGAGTCCGATGAGCTTATCGACATTCGTCCGCGCTCAGGCGTGTTTGTCACAAATCATAGCTTGCCTAAAATCTGTCCAAGTAACGTAGCTCACTTCCCGCTACTACCGGTAGAGGTATCTTTAAGTGAAGATATTTTTCACTATATGGAGCCTCATATTGAGGAGCATCTAGTCCGCTTAGGCATCGCCTTACCTGCTCGCGAAATCATGCCAATCGAACATGTATTACGTACTATGCGTGGAGTAACTCGCCGGCAGCCTCTAGACGCTTGGGATTACATGCACCCGCATGGCTACACTAAGTTCACCAGTCAGTTAGCTAAGCGCAGCCTGAATTATCCAGTACCCATTGCTCAAGAAGATTTGATAGTCACCAATGGCTGCATGGAGGCTATTGAACTAGCACTCAGAACAGTTACTCAACGTGGTGACACCGTCGCAGTAGAAACTCCAAGCTACTATGGCACCCTCCTAGCACTGGAAGTTATGCAGCGCAAAGCGCTTGAAATCCCTACTGATTATCGTAATGGAATATGCCTCGATGCCTTAGAGCAAGTATTCAAACGTCAGCAAGTAAGTGCCTGTCTAGTCTCATGTAATGCACAAAATCCGCTAGGATTTACCATGTCAGAAGATCGCAAGCAGAAGCTAGTGAAACTAGCCACTCGCTACAACATACCGCTGATTGAAAACGATATATGGGGCGATACTGTTTATGCTGGAGACTGCCTACCAGCCAAGGCATACGATGAGGCTGGGATGGTTATTTACTGCAACTCATTCTCTAAATCATTAATGCCAGGCATCAGACTCGGCTGGGTTGCTCCCGGACGCTTTCACCATCGCTTGCGAGAACTCAAACAGATCAGCAGCATTACCACGGCATCAACTCCACAGCTACTGATGGCGAGGCTCATGGAAAGTGGCTTCTATGCGCAGCATGTACAGCAGTTGCGACAAAAGCTTGCTGTGCAAACACAAGAGACTGTCGCTACCGTACTTAAGGCTTTCCCAGAAGGAACTCGTATTGAGCCTCCTACCGGCGGCTGCGTACTCTGGGTCGGCCTGCCTGACCAAATAGACTCCAGATTGCTATTTGACCAAGCTCTGGCAAAAGGTATTCATATCTTTCCCGGCTCAGTATTTTCCGCAGGCCCGAGACACTTCGACTACCTACGCTTAAACGCAGGTGCACCACTGGATGACAAACTGCGATCGGCTATTACCCAACTGGGCGACATGGCGAAACGCATCTAGTGCTCCACTCCATCTGTATCACTGCTTTAAACGAATCTGTACCTGTTATATCCCCTTCCCATCCTCGTAGCATGACCAAGCTCAATAACTACAAC